>CAZTTV010000038.1:0-6799 GCA_964616385.1 uncultured Candidatus Saccharibacteria bacterium
AATCACTTTTTATTCCTTTCAAAAGAACTACATTACATACAGGAACCACTCCTGCCTATATACACGATAACACACATAAAACATTAATAAAACTTTTATTCTGAGCCGAAGGGCGGGATTGAACCGCCGACCTATGCGTTACGAGTGCATTGCTCTACCAACTGAGCTACTTCGGCAAGATGAGCCGTTGGGCAGAATTGAACTGCCGACTTCCGCTTTACCATAGCGGTACTCTACCAACTGAGTTACAACGGCAAGATATTTAAAAAGAATATTACATTTCAATAATATTTACAAAATAACAAAACCGAGACTAAGAGCCTCAGTTTTGTTATTTTGCGCGATCGAAGGGACTCGAACCCTCAACCTTCCGCGTGACAGGCGGATGCTCTAACCAGTTGAGCTACGACCGCTCGCATGACTATTTTAGCAAAAACTTGTTAAAAAGTCTGTGTCGGGGGCGAGAGTCGAACTCACGACCTGGCGCGTATGAGACGCCCGCTCTAACCAACTGAGCTACCCCGACAAGTACCGTACTAAAATAACACTTTTTAATATATATTTCAATACAAAACCGCTCATGATAAGCGGTTTTGTATTGAACAATGTTGCGGGGACCTGAGTCGAACAGGTGTCTAGAGGTTATGAGCCTCTCGAGGTACCACTCCTCCACCCCGCGATATATTTTATCTAACAGCAACCTACTGTGCTTTGTCTAACCTCTAGGTTATGAGTCTGAACTCTCTTTGCGAGGACACACTCTGACACCAACGCGATATATTTTATCTAACAGCAACCTACTGTGCTTTGTCTAACCTCTAGGTTATGAGTCTGAATTATCTTTATAATTTTCAGAATATCATCCTGACTCACAAACATCATGATGTTTAACAATCCAATAACCATACCACAATATAGTATTATACACAATGATATATTTTAAATATACTCAAACTCCTCAAATACAGCTTTATATAAATCAATAACTCTTCTTGCTTCTCTGTGCGTCAATTCAAAACCTGAACCTTCATGAGCTATTTGATTTCGTACTTTATGCGCCTCCCATGCACTTTGTATATTTGTAAAATCACTCACTTCTACAGACTTCAATCTTTCTCCTAAGTTCTCTCCAGAGTATCCTATTTTTTTAACCATATCATCAAGAATAGAGTCAGCTTCAATTATCGCTAATTTCCAATCTGATGAACTATTAGAGTCAATATGTGTTTGTATTACTTCCCATCTTTCATGTTTTTCTCCTACATCCTGAGAAACAGGTTCAACAAAAGCAAATCTACTACCATCTTCTTTTTTAAGCTCCCATAATCTTATAATTGAATATATTATTATTGTTATGAATAAAACAGAAGACACAGATAATATTATTTTTATCTGTGGTAAAAAAAAGTTGCCACTGGAAATGCTTATAATAAAATTATATGTACCACTCAAAGCTACTAATACTTGATTAAAAATAAATTCTATATTTAAAAATTTTGGATCAAATAACATAGTTTAATTATCACATTATTGTAACAATCTCTCAATATCCGTACCCACCTTAAACAATCTATTCTCTCCAAAATTTGGAGCAATTACATGAAACCCTAGTGGTAATTTTTTACCATCTACATCAATATCTCCAGATGGGATAGATATAGCTGGTATACCAGCTAAATTTACTGGCACTGTGAATATATCCGCTAAATACATTTGAAGTGGATCTTTGGACTTTTCTCCTATTTTAAATGCAGGCGTTGGGGTTGTTGGAGTAACGATCACATCTACACTATCAAATGCTTCATCAAAGTCTTTTTTTATAAGCTCACGGACAGCGGTCGCTTTATTATAATATGCATCATAATAACCAGCAGACAAAACATATGCCCCCAACATAATTCTTCTTCTAACTTCTTTACCAAACCCAGCTCCTCGTGTTTTTATATAATCATCAAACAAATCAGAACCATCCTTATGAAGTCCAAATCTTACACCATCGAAACGAGATAAATTTGTTGATGCTTCAGCAGGCATAATAATATAGTAACTTGCTAAAGAATATTTTAAATTAGATAATTTTATTTTTTTTATCTTGTAGCCGTTTTTTTTCAATTTACTCAAAACAAAATTAAAGTTTTCGATAACTTCTTTGTCTACTCCATCAACCTCAATAAAATCTT
Organism: uncultured Candidatus Saccharibacteria bacterium; assembly: GCA_964616385.1. Taxonomy (GTDB): domain Bacteria; phylum Patescibacteriota; class Minisyncoccia; order Phycocordibacterales; family CAZTTV01; genus CAZTTV01. Next base: position 2,181 of record CAZTTV010000038.1, read on the forward strand.
CGGGTACACCAATTACCATGCTTTTATTCAACGAAGGCGGTTCAACCTCCTTTATTGAAGTTGAATCTTTTGGATCGTGACCTTTTATAGCCTTGGAAAGCATCTCTGAATCTTCAACGGTTTTCCCAAATGTACCAATTTGATCAAGAGAACTACCCATTGCAATTAGTCCATACCGAGAAACATTTCCATAGGTAGGCTTAAGCCCAACAACACCACAAAAACTTGCAGGTTGTCTTATTGATCCTCCTGTATCAGAACCAAGTGATGCAAGTGCCATATCAGCAGACACAACAGCAGCTGATCCTCCAGAAGATCCTCCTGCAACTCGTGTAATATCTTTTGGATTCTTAGTAACACCGAATGCAGAGTTTTCTGTTGAACTTCCCATCGCAAATTCATCCATATTAGTTCTACCTAAAAAAACAACTCCTTCTTCCTGTAATTTTTTTATAACAGTCGCACTATACACAGCTGTATAATTTTCAAGTATTTTTGATGCTGAACTTGCTTTTCTTCCTTTTATTAAAATATTATCTTTTGTAGCTATTGGTATCCCAGTTAACATCCCAGTATCACCATTTTTTATTTTCTCATCAGCTTTTTTTGCTTGCTCAATAACATCTTTAAAAACCTCAATATATACGTTCAACTCTCCATTCTTTTCTTTAATCACATCCAAATAAGCCTGCGTTAGCTGGACAGCAGAATATTTACCAGACATCAAATCCTCATGAGCTTTTTTAATTGTAAGATTTTTTAAATCAATTTTCATAATAATATATTTATACCAGGACTATTTCTTGTATTATAATATTTTCTTAACCTTAATATATCCATCTTGCGTGTATGGGACTTCATCTAAGATTTCTTTTGTATACTCTCCAATATCATGAGATTTTATATCTTCACGCATAATATTTCTATGTTTCCCAACTTTTGAAATATTGTCATTTGTAACCGCTTTTTGTATATCATCTACATACCCGATAATAGCCTCCATGTCTTCTAAGAGTTCAACTTGTTCATTTTTGTTTATATCGATACGACTAAGCGTAGACAATTTTTGTATATCTTTAATATTCATACAGCCATATTACCAAAAATCCACCGATTTTAAAAATTTAATAATCGTCCTTAAAATTATTCTGTTTTACTTAATTAATAAGTTTTATTACCGACTGCGTAATTTTTACCATAATTTGTGTAAGTTCCGTTAGGACCTATACCGTTACATACTTTTTGAATATAACTTATATCTTGAGTCGTAGGACTTTCTTTTGTAGCGGAAACTGCATACACTTGGTCACTTTCGCATAAATATATCATATATCCTGGATTTTGAACGGGATCTTCAATTGCCTGCGAACTTAAAAAACCATTTTCTTTTAATACGCTCGCGACAGACTTTGTATAAGAACCACCTTCGTAACTAAACCACCCTTGACCACCACCAGCCCACCCGCCACCAGTTACTTTGTACGTACCATACTCATCATAATACAACTCAAGAGCCAACTGTATATTTTTTAAATCAGATACTCTCTTTATATCACGTGCTTTTATTCTAGCGCTACTTAAACTAGCTAACACAATACCAGAAAGCAAACCTATTATTGCAATTACTACAAGTAATTCTATTAATGTAAACCCTGCAGAATAAGTTTTTTTATGAATTATCATGATTTTATTGTGGAATATACCCTTCTTGTGGCTGTGGACTATTAATAATATCAAGACTAGGAGATTCAAGTTTATTGCTTGTTGAACCAAAAATTAAAAATAATGACAGCACTATGACTACAACAACAAAGACAAATAATACAATATTTGCCTGTTTTTCATTTTTGATTATTCCGTCGGAATATTTAACAACCAACATCTCAATTTTTGAAGTTTTATTAGAATGAGAGTTGCTAGCTACACTCCCATCATCAAATTCTACCGTATTATTAGATTCACTTTTCATTTATATTACTTTATTATAAATATTGATATTTATAATAATATCACAGATAGTATCATTTTAATATAATTAGAAGTTCTTTTTCATTTATTATTTTTATACCTATTTTTTTAGCATTTTCAAATTTTGACCCTGGATTTGTTCCTGCAACAACAAAATCTGTTTTTGGAGATACTGAACTTGCAACTTTCCCACCTAGTAATTTTATCTTTTCTTTCGCTATCTCACGTGAAAGTGACTCCATGCTACCAGTCAGTACAAAAACCTTACCCAACAAAGACAATGTTTTTGTCTGGTGTATCGGAGGATGAATTGTAATATGTTTTAACAATTTATCCAATAGTTTTTTATTTTCCCTATCTCTAAACCAATTATATATTGACACGGCAACGACACTGCCAACTCCGTCTATCTTTTCTAAATCTTCAACTGATATATTTTTAATTTTTTCAAGTGTTCTAAAATTATCTGCAATAAGAGCAGAAGTCTCTTCTCCTAAATGTATTATCCCTAATGCAAAAAGAAATTTGTGTAAATCCACATCCTTACTTTTTTCTATGGAATTAATCAAATTCAGTGCTGACTTTTCAGCAAATCTAGAAAGGACACTAAGATCTCCTATTTTAAGTTCAAAAATATCAGAAAAATCAGAGACTAAACCTTCATTCATTAATTGCTCTACAATCTTATCTCCCATACCGTCTATGTTTATTCCCTTTTTACTAACAAAATGTATTATTTTTTCAACCTCTTGAGCAAAACATTTTTTGTTTATACAATAATCAGCTGCCGATATCTGACTTCCGCTTATATCTCTTTTTTTTACAACACTTCCACATATTGGACATTTTTCAGGTATTTTAAACTTTTTCTCTTTGCCAGTACGTAAATCTTTTAAGACCTCTACTACTTCTGGAATTATATCTCCAGCTTTTTGAATTATTACAGTATCTCCTATCCGTACATCCAGACGCACAATCTCGTCTCCGTTATGGAGAGTGGCTCTGCTGACTGTTGAACCCGCAACAAGAACTGGTCGCAAGTGTGCTACTGGAGTAAGTGCTCCAGTACGACCTACTTGCACAACGATATCTTCAATGACAGTAGTGACTTGTTCAGCCGGAAACTTAAGAGCTATCGCATACCTAGGAGCTTTACCCGTATACCCAAGCAATTCTTGAAGTTTATTAGAATTTAGTTTTATAACTATACCATCGACCCAATAATCCACATTTTCTTTCTTTTTTTGCCATAATTTCCAAAAATCTACGACACACTCAATATTTTTACATAAAATAAAATATGGATTTACCTTGAAACCAAGTTCTTTTAAAAAATTAAGCTCTTCAAATTGAGTCTTTGGTAACACCACAGACGATGAAACTATATCATAAATAAAACTATCCAATTTTCTACTCGCCACGATCTTAGAGTCTAGCTGACGAATTGACCCAGCTGCCACATTTCGAGGATTTGCAAATAATTGCTCTCCTTTTTTTTCTCTTATTTTATTTAATTTATCAAACTCTTTTTTGCCCATCCATATTTCCCCCTCAACGATAATATCAATGTTTCTTTCAAGACGAAGTGGAATGCTGTCTATTGTCATAACATTTTTAGTAACATCTTCTCCAACAACACCATCTCCACGAGTTGCAGCTGTTTTTAATATTCCTTTTTTATACGTAAGAACAATTTTAAAACCATCAATTTTAAGTTCACTTGTATAATTAATTTTATTACTACTCTTAATCTCCTTATCAAGTATTCGTCTTACTCGTTCATCAAAATCATATATTTCATTTTCACTAAAAGCATCGTTAAACGACCATTGTTTTATTTTATGTTTTATCTTTTTAAAACCAGGAAGTGGTTCTCCTCCTATCCTTTGAGTGGGAGAATCCTGAGTAATAAATTCCGGATTTTTAATTTCAAGATTGTAAAGCTCGTGTTTAAGTGAATCAAGCGCTTCATCAGATATTTCTTGAGTATCTTTAACGTGATATAAAAAACGATGATAATTAATCATCTTTTTTAATTTTTCTATACGAATTTTTATATCTTTTTTATTCATAAATCTTATCAAAATGAAATGCAGAGATAAGCTCTACCTAAACAATTAGAATTAAAAAATAATTACAACATTTAATATTTAATCCTCAGTCCTCTCTCAACACGACGAGGGTTTGTAGTGCATATATTGTATCCACGAGAATCAATCTGTGTAGCACCAGAATTTTTAATAATAGTTACAGTAGCGCACGAACCATTATCAAATTTCATATCAAACACTGTTGTTGCCCCTGTACTTGTTATACCTGTAATATCCCAACCAGCATTTGCATCCCAACCAGTAGAAGGGCACGAGGACTAATAATTCATCTGCTTGCATTCAATTTCCTTAATTCTTTTTTCTATATAATCGTTTTGCCTGTATAAATTTGATAACGCATTCAGGCAATAAAAAACTGGTACTTTTTTGCTCGGCAAACATTTCTCTAATCAATGTTGCCGAAATATCTAATTGGGTGACTTGCTGGAAATAGATTTTACCACTCGGAGTGCATTTTAACGAATGCCTATCTTCAACTAGCTTTTCAGAGTAAAAATCTGACAAAGGCTCTGGTTTATAGAGAGGGCGAGTCATAATGAC
>CAZTTV010000039.1:0-6334 GCA_964616385.1 uncultured Candidatus Saccharibacteria bacterium
AGATAATGAGACCACTGCACAATAAGCACTTTTCCGGCAATATCTGCTTTTTCATATGCCTGTGCTGGCAAACCGCACGCAGACAGGTAGGCAAGGCAAACTTCTGGCATAATTAACTTGGTTAATTTCAAAGAAGTAAAATGTGAGCATAGAGAAAAGCACATATTGCCCGCAGGGAAGCCAAATAAACGGCAATCTTCAGGAAATAAAAATTCTATAGGGCACCTCAAATCTAATTTCTAAATCCTGCTATTTATTTGGCTTCTGTGGAAGTGAATATTATGTAGTGGTCTCATCATGTAGATCAAACAAACTTTTCTCATTTCCGATTATTAAAGATTCTCCTTGCTTTCATTATATCTGTAGACATAATGATTTAAGAAGATACCTATGATCTTATGCTGCTAAAATATGGAATTTAAAATCCGCCTACTTACACCACGCTTGAACGTTGCATATATGACAAATAAGAATATCGAACAGATAACATCTAAGAGACTATAAAATTTCGAAAGAAATAGGGGGAATTAATATGGATAAAAAAATTTCGATAGCTACTTCACCAAACGCTCCTTTGGTGGTTAAAAATCTTGAAAATCTGACAGAGGCAAACGGAAATAGTTTTCCTGCTAAGAAAAAAGCTGTTGCTCTTTGCAGATGCGGAAATTCGAAAAACAAACCATTTTGCGATGGACAGCATGGCAAAATAAGCTGGTCAGACAAAAAATCGAGTGACAGACAACCGAGAAAGATAGATTCTTATAATGGCAAAAAGATTACGATTCACGATGATCGCGGTATCTGTTCACATGCAGGCTTTTGCACCGCAGGTCTGCCTAAAGTTTTTCAAATGAAAGTAGAACCCTGGATAAACCCCGATGCTGAGACTGTGGAAGAAATTATAAAAACTATAAAAAAGTGTCCTTCGGGAGCTCTAAGTTATTCTATTGACGGCATTCTGTATAACAAATTTTCAGAATATCCTAAGATCACAATCACCAAAGACGGGCCGTATTGTGTGAATGGCTCAATTGAGTTTTATGACAAAGACCGACCTGAAACGGAAAACCATTACACCTTATGTCGGTGCGGAAATTCGAAAAATAAACCATTTTGCGATGGACAACATTGGTATATACATTTTAAGGATGCCGGACAGGTAAAACCAATTGAATTAAATGCAGATGAAAAAGTAGCAAATATTCAAAAACTTGCCATAAGCGGGGAAAGTGAAAATTCGGCTATGCGCACTTTACGAACATTTCCGGGTTTTGAAACACTGGTTTTTAAAGGTGCTCAGCTATATAAAATGCCTTTGAACGAAAATGTGAAAGTGAACACCAAAACTATCATTGGAAAACGAGCCAAATATCCTCTTGAACTGGAAATGCCGTTTTATGTGTCACATATGTCCTTCGGTGCGCTTTCAAGTGAGGCAAAAATAGCGTTAGCAAAAGGTACAACTCTCGTAGGAACAGCCATGTGTTCTGGTGAAGGCGGTATGCTGCCGGAAGCGCGCAAAGCTGCAAGTAATTATATTTATGAACTGGGGACAGCGGCTTTTTCACATATTGACAGCGCAATAATACAAGCTGATGCTGTGGAAATAAAAATAGGTCAAGGCGTAAAACCAGGTCTGGGAGGTCATTTACCTGCATATAAAGTAACTGAAGAAATCGCTAAAATTAGAGGCTTAAAACCTGGACAAGCATCTGTTTCACCCGGCAGATTTGCAGGCGTAAACAGCTTAGAAGATTTACAAAAGAAAATTGCATATATCAAAAAAATTACCGGCGGAAAACCGGTTGGGTTAAAATTTGCCTCCGGACATATCGAAGAAGATTTAGAATTCGCTCTGAAGGCTGAGCCTGATTTTATTACTATAGACTGCCGCGGCGGGGCAACCGGATCATCGCCCAAATTCCTGAAAGATAATGTGGGAATCCCACCTATTTTTGTCATTCGCAGAGCAAGAAGATATTTAGATGAAGTAAAAAGCGACGTAACACTTTGTATTACCGGGGGTTTCAGAGACAGTTCCGACATTGCCAAAGCCATTGCCATGGGTGCCGATGCTGTTGCCTTAGCTACAGCATCAATGATAGCTATCGGCTGCATTCAGGCAAAAGTTTGCCATACGGGGACTTGTCCGGTGGGTATTGCAACGCAAAACAAACAACTTCGCGCTCTTTTTGATGAAGAAAATGCCTTAAGACAATTCAAAAACTTTTATACATCCACCAATAACGAGCTAAAAATTTTTGCCCGTACCAATGGCGTAAGCGATATACATAAACTCAATGTATCGGATTTAATTACCGACAGCAAAATGGTTGCGGATTTTACGGATATTGAACATATTTAATTATAGATATCAGATTTATGCTTACAAATTTCTATTTATTTGATTGCTTTATTTTAGGAAAAGATCGCTGTAAGGTGTTTGAATCATAAGGATTAGAGATTCCATTTAGTCAAGTAGATAACAAAGTAACCCCTGCGATATTTTTTTAAAAAACCTGCACTACTCAAATTCGAAACTGTGCGGCTTGTTCGAAATCTACACAAGATACTGTGATCAAAGTCAAGCTCAAATCCACTATTTTTTTAAATAAATTCATTTATCCGTTTAATTGCGAAACGGTTCTTTGTTTGTATATACAGCATAGGCAATCAATAATAGTTTTCTCATGGCTGCCATTAAGACAAGCTTCTTCGGCTTGTGGTTTTCCACGAGCCTGTCATAAAATATGCGAATTCGTTCGTTTCACAGTGGTCTCATAATATTCAATAACCTCTTTGTCCGACCAGGGTTTGCAATCTTCTTTGGAAAATCCAAGAAGTTCAGCATATTTATATATTTCATTCGTGTCTTTAGCTTCAATTTCTAAAAATTCCGGAACAAAATCATACTCACCGAGAAAAGTATCGAATTCAAATCTTACATTATCTAATTTATAGCTGATTCTTCTTTTTCTTATACTTGCAAATTCTTTAAATCCCAAGGAAATAATTAATTTTCTTGCACTGTCAAAATTTGATACTTCTATTTCCGTTTCTTCTCTGATTTTTACAGACTCAGAAGGAATCTTTTTTTGTGCGTCATAAAGGCTTTGGGGCCTTCCTTTCTAAGCCTAAAAGTTTCATCAGAGTTTCTAATTTTAAAATCTTCCGTATCAAAGAAAATTGCATAAAGTTTATTATCAAATATCTTTTCAGCACCCAGTGAAATTAATTTCGGTTCTAAATCTTTATCTGATACTTCCATAATTTTTACTTCAATTTCTTTCATACAACTTTGCAAATCTCGGTCTTTTATAATCAATCTCACTGAAAATCAAGTTGGCTGGTCCCTTGATTTCCCAATATAATCAAATCCGATAGCTTCACAGAATTTTATTATTTCGGTTCGTATTGGAATTACTTTATATCTACCATAATAAACTGCTCTTGCAAATTGATCTCCGATATTAACACACAAACGACAACCGTTATTAAGAACTCTATAACTTTCTTTCCAAACAAGATTTAAGTTATTAATATATTCTTCGTAACTGTCATTGTAGCCAATTTGATTTTCAGTTCCGTAATCTTTTAATTGCCAATATGGCGGTGAAGTGATTGCTAAATCAACAGATTTATCTTCAAGTTCAGTCATTTGCCGACTGTCACCATTAATAATTGTATGTCTCGTTTTAAAACTCATTTTAATTCCTTTAAATATTAGCAAAAATAATCATCAAATATCTTGCATTAATCTGTTTCATGTGCTTTCCCCAACTTGTTTGTAACTATGAGTATATGAAAAGTTGAGCGTTTTAAAACGCAAATTTTTTAATTTACGATACCGTTTATTTATTGTTATTTCGTTCATATTTACTACTTTCTGCCCAATTTCTTATATTACGCTATGGTATATTTTTTCTATTCTTCTATCTGTCTGTCAGGAAGTTGAAGAACATTTGAAGTTTCCAATTCTTTCCCTGCAATTCCTTTAATTGAGCCGAACAATGCGGATATATTTTCTTGAACAACCCAAATCTGCTTTTCTCTTGAAGCCCAAATTTTATACATAGCTTTTTTCTCTGAATTAAGTTGGTCAATCATTCCGTCATAGTTTTCAACAATTCTCTTTATATTTTGGACAAACTCATTACCTGTCAGATAACTATACAGAAGCTCCATTTTGTCGCCTTTATTTTCTTGCGATATTTTAACGGACTGTATTTTAATCAACATTTCTCTGAGAACGAATGATAAACTACTGACTTCGTGATATTCGCAAATCCAAACACCATCTCTTTCTCCAAATCTATCCATATCACTTGGCATAGCTTCAGTTACAAGAACGGCAATATCTGCTTTGCAAGTGACTTGGTCTTGCTTTAGTTTATCAATCCAATCACCGGCAAAGTTCTTTGTTCGTTTACTTTCATAAACTATTGAACCGCACTTCTGCTGCATTGAATTGATAACAGTTTGAATACTGTCCGCTCCTCGAATTCCTTTTGGAACTTCTTGAATTTTATCAAATGGATATGTTTTTGAAAGTAAATTTTCAAGAGCTAATTCCTGAACTTCTCCTTGCAATTGCATGGAGCCTTGTTCGGCTTTACGTTTCATTTCTTCCGCAAGTTTTTTATTGTCATCAATTTGCTTTAGAAGCTTGATTTTTTCCAACTCAAAACTTTCACGTTCTTTTGCCCGTGCTTTTTCTTCTATCTCTTTCTGTTTTTCAAGAAGTTGTTTCTCTACTTGAAGATTTAAGTCTTCTTGCTTTTCTCTTAATTCGGCTTCTTGCCTCATTAATGCAACTTCTTTTTCCTTAAGAGTTTTGTTTTCAGCTTTGCGCTTTTCATTTTCTTCTTTTAGTGATTCTATTTGCTCCTCATATATTTCAAAAGTTGATTTTTCAATCTTCTTTTTCTCTCGTTTCAAAGCTTTCGCAACTTCAACTTTCAACAACTCATCTTGTTTTTCCTTTTGGTCAATGAGCTTTAATCTTTCTTGTTCAAGCTTCCGTTTCTCAGCATTGAATTTATCTGCTTGTTCGGCAACTTTCTTTTCATATTCTGCTTTAAAGTGAGCTTCAAGTTTTCCTGATAATGCTTCTTCAACGTCAAACTTGTGTCCGCAATTCGGACAAGTAATTTTATCTTTCATATTTCCTCTTTTTTAAATCACGCACAACGTGCGCAGGTATGGGATGTTTGGCACTTCAACGTACCTGATTTTTAAACCGCTACAATATTTATTTATATTCATAAACTTTAATTTAACTACCGCTTGCCCAATGACTTATATACATTGTTGTGCACTGGCTATCTACACGAATTTTCGCAATAAACAATTTGTCCTTTAAATTTTTTTTCAATGTGTTTAATAATTATCTCACAGATTTCTTTGTAATCTTGGTTTGTTATTGGTGCTTGCTCAGTTCGCCAGCCACCGTGTGATAAATCTTGAATTAATGTATAAGATTTTGTATCATCAGGAATGTATAATTTGATATATTCTGCAAGGCTATCTCTATGCAATTCAATAAACTCAAATTTAGTCAAGGTCTCTAAAATATGTCTAATTGAATTAGCAGTTGTATGGGTTGGGATTTCATTTTTTCGTGCTATTTTATAAATATCAAGCAAATGCGATATATAAGGGACGGTCAGATTATTATTGAAATCCGATAATTCACCATTTGCCAATAATAATTTTTTGTCAACTATATTGTTAGAACTAATTATTCTCATAAAATCATTATTATGTGTAAATATCATTAGTCTTTCCTTATCTAATTTGTCTATTATTTTCTTTATGTCTCTTATGACGCCACAAAGTGTATAAACATGAGAGAAGTCCATACTTGAAATTGGGTCATCAATTAAAAAAAATAACTTTTTATAGTCGTCTTCGCTATTTACTTTTAAATGAGTATCTCCAATATAATATGCAAATGCTACAATATTTTTCTCACCAGCACTCAGAATGTCTTTGGCTTGTTTTTTTTGCAATACATTTGCATTAAATGTTAAACGAAAGCTTTCTTCATCTAAAGTGTATTTGTCTGCAAAAAAATAATTCAAAACAGTTTTAATTGTAGAAGCCACCTTTTCCTTCTTGCTAATTTTTTCTTGTTCCTTTTTCTTTTCAATTTCTGCTTCTAGATTACGAAAATTAGTTCGCAATTTTTCCAAGCTTTTAATGTTTGTTTTATGTTCAGCAATTAAATCATCAACTGTTCTTTTACAAATCTGTTTTCTTATTAATTTATTTTCATTACAAATGTTATTAGTTTTCTTTTCATCTTATTCTACTCTACGTCTTTAATTAGTTG
>CAZTTV010000040.1:0-6125 GCA_964616385.1 uncultured Candidatus Saccharibacteria bacterium
ATCAACACAAAAATAGTCCATCGCATATTGGTTCAATGCTTGTAATATCTGACGGTATACATAATTTGATCGACGGAATTATTATAGGTACCAGCTATTTAATAAGTATCGAGGTTGGTATTGCCACCACTATTGCCATCATACTTCATGAAATTCCACAAGAGATTAGTGAATTTGGCGTACTTATACAATCAGGATTTAGTAAAACAAAAGCTTTGTATGTTAATTTTTTATCTGCAATAACTGCTATAGTGGGAACATTAATAGCGCTTTTTGTAGGCCCTAGTATAGATAACTTTGTTCCCGTATTTATAGGTTTTGCGGCAGGAAGTTTTATATATATAGCTGGTTCAGATTTGATACCAGAAATTCACAAAACATCAGATATAAAAAGATCATTAATACAACTCGTAGCAATCTTGTTTGGTATAAGTATAATGTTCCTCCTTTTATTTATATAAGATTTTTGATTCTAATAATTAGTACGCTATTTAAGAGAATATTAAATCAAGTAGTTTTTCTTTCCCTATTTTTTCTTTTACAGAAAAAGGCACGATGCACTTATCTCCTAACTGATTTTGAATTTCATTTATCTTTTTATTAACATCGTTTTTCTTCAATTTATCTATTTTATTTGCAACAACCAAAGTTCTGTGACCAAACTCACTCAATAGAGCAAGCGTCTCTATGTCAAAATTAGTTAAACCTACTTTTGCATCAATTATTACAACTACATATTTAGGGATTATAGATGAATCTGTTAAATACCATAAAATATGCTTGTTTAATTTTTCACTTCCCTTCTTAGACATTCTAGAAAACCCGTAACCCGGAAGATCTACAAAATAAGTATCGCCATTTACTAGAAAGAAGTTTATCTCTTTTGTTTTTCCAGGCTTAGAGCTTGTTTTAACTAAGCTCTTTCTATTAAGTAAATAATTGATGGTACTCGATTTACCAACATTAGACCTACCAATAAATGCAACCTCTGGAATACCATCAAATAAGATATTATTTGTCCCTCTTATTCCTTTTATAAATTCTGCTGTTTTTATTTCCATAAAATAGAGTTAATTAAGTATTTAACTTTGAAAAATTTCTAAATATTTTTTATACACATAGGATTTATCGTAAGTCTTGGCCTCATTTTGAACTTGTAAAATACCTATTTCAATAAATCTATCTACTAATTTTTGAGCTCCGGGACGACTGAAATTTGTCCATTCCATGATAGATCGTGTTGTTATAATAGGCTGTGCATAAAGTTTTTGCATTACCAAAACACCGCTTTCTGATTCCCTTTTAGAAAGAGCTATTATATTACCCATATCCTCCTCTCTTAGTTTGATTATTTTTTTTGAAGCAATCACTGCTTCTTTTGCTGTTTCAATAATACCGTCAAGGAAAAAGTCTACCCATTTTTCAACTTCACCGTCATGATATTCATTTAATCTAAGATAGTATGTTTTCTGATGTTTTTTAAAATAAGAAGATAAAAACAGCACTGGTCGCTCAAGAAAACCTCTCCAAAAAAGAAACATCGTTATAAGCAATCTTCCTGTTCTACCATTCCCATCTAAAAATGGATGTATTGTTTCAAACTGTGCATGTACAATGGCAATCTGTATAAGTGGCAATGTTTGGTCTGTTGTACGTAAAAACCCCTCAAGATCATTGAGTGATCTATTCATTACATCTATTTGAGGTGGTACAAAACGTGCATTGTCGGGGCGTGTTCCACCTATCCAATTTTGTGTTTTACGAAATTCACCAGGATTTGCAAATTGAGTAGAACGCGCTCCTGTCATTAATTTTGAATGAAGATCTCTTATAAATCTAAGTGACATCGGAAAGCTCTCCAGGCGCTTAACTCCGTAATTTAAAGATTTAATGTAGAATAAAATATCATCAGCATCTGTTGTTTTTTTACTTTCAAGACCAGCTTCCATTTCTATTGCATCGATCATGGTTGCTCTTGTTCCCTCAATTTGTGATGACGATGTAGCATCTTTAATAACAAACATAGATAAGAAAAAATCCACATCTGGAAGTGTGTCGGTTATACCATCAAGTTTACCAATCAATCTATCGGCATTTGCTGCTTTTATCAAGATTTGCTGAGACAAATCAAAAATACCCTTTGGTGGAAATTGACCAGGAACAAAAGAAGAAAACCCTTCTTTTTGTTTTTGATTTTTCCCAATTTCAATTTTCATATTTAGTTACTACCCCATTAATAGATATAAACTATCTTATCATTTAGTTTATATTTGTCAAGCAATGTAAACTATCTTATATTTAATTTATACTAAACAATTTCTTGGGTGCCTATCGGGATTTGAACCCGAACTGAGAGTTCCACAAACTCTAGTGCTAACCATTACACTATAGGCACCATATATCCACATCAATACTAATACTGCGGGGACTGCTCATTTATACCAAATTTATGGTTAATAAGTCTAGTAAGAGCGTAAAGTAAACTTGATAGACGGTTAAGATAAACAAGTGTGTTTGAATTAATATTTATCTTACCTTCATCTTTCACTGAAACTACCCTTCTCTCCGACCTTCTTGCAAGAGTCCTTGCAAAATCCAACAATGATGACAATTCAGTACCACCTGATATAAAAAAGGTTTTTATATCAGGCAACTCTTTTTCAATACTATCAATCATACTTTCAATTTTTTTTATATTCTCTTCTGGTATAACCTTGTCTGCTCCAGCAATCTCAGCTTGAATGATGAAAAGGTTTTGCTGTACACTTTCCAAAATCTCACACAATAATGAAACATGTCCATTGATTAACTCAAACTCGATATTTTCTAATCTAGCTTTAACCTTACACACACCTAGATAAGAATTTGTCTCATCAAGGACACCAAGAGCTTCTGTTATGACAGAACTCTTGGATATTCTCTGGTCACAACCATACACACCAGTGTCACCATTATCTCCTTTTTTTGTATAAAACGACATACCTATTTTATCTTAAAGAAACATATCCTCCCTTAACCCCTTTTGGAGAAAGTACTATCTGCCAAAGTTGTAATCTTCTTTCTTGAAATACTCCTGCAAAAAATAACAAATAATATTTCCACATTCTATAAAATCTATCATCATATTTACCAGTCTTTTTAAGTACTGGCCAACTATTATCAAAGTTTTTAAACCACTCAACAAGAGTTAGAGAATAATCATGACCAAAATTATGCCAATCTTCCATTATAAAACTTTTTTGAAAAGACTTACTTATTTGAGAAACAAATGGTATAGCTGCACCGGGGAAAATATACTTGTCTATCCATGGGTCTGACCCACTTCCAACATTATGTGTACCTATTGTATGAAGTAAAAATAATCCATCTTCTTTAAGTAGCTCTTTAACCTTTTTCATAAACACTTTGTAATATTTTGGTCCGACATGTTCAAACATCCCTATTGATACGACTGCATCAAATTTACCATCAATCTCTCTATAATCTTTGTACAAAATATCTACAGGTAATCCTTCACACATCTTATTGCCAAGAGCTACTTGGTTTTTTGAAACTGTAATGCCAACACCTTCTATCCCATACTTCTCTGAAGCGAACTTGAGAAAACTACCCCACCCACATCCAATATCTAAAACCTTCATCCCCTTTTTAAGTCCTAGCTTCCTGCAAATTAAATCTAATTTTGCTTCTTGAGCTTCTTCTAGATTTTTTGCATTTTTCCAATACCCGCATGTATAGACCATACGTTTATCAAGCATTGCTTCATACACATCATTTCCTATATCATAATGAACCTTACCTATATTTGTAGAACGAGATATACTCCCTAAATCTAGAATCTTAGACACCATATACCTCCACGACAAAAATATAATTACACGCCAATTATACAAATTACGTTCAATTTTACTGTTAATTACGCGCCTAAAAAACTCTTTTAAATCTTTAGTGTCCCACCATCCATCCATGTACGATTCTCCTAACCCAAGCGTACCACTAGAAATAATGCGATTATAAAATCGTGGATTTAGTACGATAATATCCCAAGGGTTTCCTCCATTTATTTCAATACCCACCTTATTCAGTATTTTTTTATATAAATTTTCAATTTTCATTACTTTATTTATACACTATTTACTCAGAACAGTCTTTTCATATAAGTCTGAAAATATCTTTTCAGGATCATATGTCTTTTTTAGTTTATAGTATTCATCTTTATTATATAAACTCCAAAATTCTTTTTCTGAATAATAAGAGTCTGAGTATAAAGACTTTTTACCATCAAATGCACGAACTTTTTGTTCTACCTTTTTATTGTAATATCCGTCTGGCTTATCACTTTTTACAGTATCCCAAAAACCAAAATTTATATAAAGTTTACCATATTCCATCAAATATAAACTGTATTCTACATTTTTATCATAAGGAGATGTTGGACATACCCATATTGGTTTTATCCCAATCTCTTTGTGAAAAAAATCAACAAAAGAACTGCAATTAGTTATAGGTATTTCAACATCCTGAATAACTGATTCTGTGCGATTAATAGTTTGCATTAAATTACCAATAAAACGATGTTTGCCTACAAATCTTCTTATCTTTGAATAAGCAACTGAACCTAATCTTTTTCTACCCAACAAAAGTCTCATTAATCTGTTTTGAACAAAAAAATGTTTTGAACACCAGAACCAGTCCGTGTCCCATCTCCAAATATAATCTCTGATTGTAAGGAAATCCTCCCTTTTGTGTCTGATTGTCTTATAATATATTTCTAAAAAATCATATTTACTAATATGTGGTGCTTCATCTGTAAACTCTCCTAACGTTATATACATTTCTCTTTCGTTAAAAATAGTACCATCTATAAAATCTACTATTTTTTCATTACAAAACTTTTTTATATCATCAAAATATTTAACATCTTCTTCGTATTTTAGATGTCTTATTTTCACATATTTTTTGACTGGAACAAGTTTTGTTTTTAATTTTAGTACATACCCCAATGTTCCATAAGAATTTGGAAACCCAAAAAATAAATCTTTATTCTCATTATCTTTTGTACAAATAATCGTTTCTCCACTAGACAATATGACTTCAATCTCCATAACTGTCTCATGAACAAGTCCATATTTAAAAGAAGATGATTCTATTCCGACACCAGTAACAGCACCACCTATTGTGATTGATTTTAATTGAGGAACAACTGCTGGCATAAAACCATACTTCAATGTTTCATCAACCAATCGTTCATACGTTGTCATACCTTCAACCTCAACTATCATATTTTCTTTATCAATAGATATAACATTATTGAAATGTCTTACATCTATCTTCTTTGTATTTGATTGTTTTCTATGTCTAAATAAATTTGAAGTATTTTTACCCAGAGCAATATTGCCCTCTTTTTTAGCGTTCGACAGCTCGCTAATTAGCTTTTGTTTTTTCTGTTTATACTCTTCTTTGCTTATCATGGTATTTTATCTGATTGATTTATATCCTCCTGGTATACCTTGTTTTGATAACACAAACTGCCAAAGTTGCCCCTCTCGTGAACGAAAATATCCTGCGCAAGATAATAAATAATACTTCCACATACGATAAAATCTTTCACTATATTGTGACTTAATCTTATCCCAACTTTCATCAAAATTTTTAAACCAAGCCATTAGCGTTTTGTCATAATCAGGACCAAAGTTGTGTAAATCCTCAACTACAAAAAGCCCTTCAAAAGCGTTTCCTAGTTGTTTTATTGAAGGTATCATTCCACCAGGGAAAATATACTTATCTATCCACGGATCTGTTGTCCTGCTAGATGTATTTCTGCCGATAGTATGTAGTAAAAATATACCATCATCTTTCAAGCGGTCATGTGCTAGCTTCATTAAATTACGATAATTTTTATGACCCACATGTTCACAAAGCCCAACGCTCACTACTTTATCAAATTTACCAGTAGCATTTCTGTAATCATCTTTTACTATTTTAACGGGTAAACCTTTACACCTTTCTTCTGCATACTTAACTTGTTCTTCTGAAATATTGTACCCCGTAACACTACACCCATATTTTTCTGCAGCATATTTTGCAAATCCTCCCCATCCACACCCAAGCTCTAGAACAGTATC
>CAZTTV010000041.1:0-6035 GCA_964616385.1 uncultured Candidatus Saccharibacteria bacterium
ACACTCTTCCCCATTATATAGAACCAACGATTGTCCATTAGCTACATTTTGTGAGTTCATAAAGTATATTTTTACAATACTATCTTCTATATGAATACTACATTTCTGCATATCTTGCCTGTACCGAATTTTGGATTCATACAAAAAATCTTTTTTATTATATTCTTGTGGTTCACTAACAATCCAATTAAATTCGCCTAACCTAACTTCTTTCTTTGCAAAATCTTTTTCTTTATTTAGGTGAGATACTGTTATTGTATTTTTATCAATATCTTTTTCAACTATATAATATGGTTTATCTTCTGTTCCTTTTTTATTTATTAAAAAGCCATGTCTTTGCCCTATTGTATAAAAAAATGCGCCATTATGTTGTCCTACTACACTACCCTTCTCGTTAAGCACTTTTCCTTTTTTTTCTTCAATATAATGCCCTAAAAAATCTTTCATTTCTACTTTACCGATAAAACAAATACCCTGACTATCCTTTTTTTGTGCAGTCGGAAGACTAAACTTTTTTGCCATCTCCCTAACTTTTGGTTTTTCATATTCTCCTATTGGGAAAATACAATGTTTTAATTGTTTTTGTGTCAATGTCCACAAAAAATATGACTGGTCTTTATTTTCATCAACACCCTTTAACAGTTTTTGTCCATATTCTTTATTTTTTTTATTTCGACTTATTTGTTGTACACGAGCATAGTGACCAGTTGCAACAAAGTCAGCTCCCATCTCAAGAGATTTATTTAAAAATGCTCCAAATTTTATTTCTTTATTGCACATAACATCTGGATTTGGTACTATCCCTTTCTTATACCCTTCCAACATATAATCAACAACGTTCTCTTTATATTCTTTTTCAAAATCAAAAGTTAAAAATGGAATACCCAAATGAGC
Source organism: uncultured Candidatus Saccharibacteria bacterium (assembly GCA_964616385.1). Lineage (GTDB taxonomy): Bacteria > Patescibacteriota > Minisyncoccia > Phycocordibacterales > CAZTTV01 > CAZTTV01. The sequence continues at coordinate 895 of CAZTTV010000041.1, forward strand.
AGCTACCTTCATCGCATCTCTTCTTTCTTCTTTCCATGTACAAGGCAACCAATCAGGAGACCATACCTTTATAAAAACTCCTGTCACATCATACCCTTTCTTTTGCAAAAGTGCAGCAGCAACAGAACTGTCCACCCCACCCGAAAGCCCAACAAATACTTTTTTTTGTCTTTTTGTCATTTCATAAATGTACTACATTTACAGTATGTTGCAACAAAAACCCAACCCACATTAAAATAGAGAGTTGGGTTTTTGTGTATAGTTTCTTAACGCAACAAAACAATGTCTTCGTAAAATATGTGGATTATCTTAAGTATCTTCTTTTGTTTTTCTTGTGTCCTTCAAATGTCGCTGAATAGTGAACATTACTCTTCATATCAGATAGATAATACAAATATGGTGTTTTTTCTGGTTCAAGCGCAGCTATTATCGACTCTAATCCTGGATTTGCAATAGGCGCGATAGGGAGCCCTTTATATTTATATGTATTATATGGAGAATCTATCTTTAAATCTTTTAAACTGAGCTGAAAAGTGTTCTTACCATTTACATATGAAAATGTAGCATCAACTTGAAGTGGCATATCTATCTCAATCCTCTTCCATAATATACCTGAAATTATTTTTTTATCTTTATTTGTTATTGCTTCTTTCTCTATAATAGATGCCATTATTATAATTTCTTCCATTGTATTCCCTGAGTTTTTTATTTCCTCATCTAGTTTTTTTATCTTATTGTTAAAATTTTCTGATAATTCTTTAACTATTTGTTCTGGTGACACATTTGGTAAAAACAAATAAGTGTCTGGAAATAGATACCCTTCTCTACTTTTCGCTAATTTTAAAAATTGCTCTACGGGAAATGAAGGAAGTTTCCAATCAAGAACCTCACCAATCTCAAATACAGTGACTCCCTCTGGTAGTGTCACACGCACTGGGTCAAGTCCAAACCTGCCTCGTGTTGTTCTCTCTGCTACAGACAAAACGGAAATTGGGATATTGAAAAAGTATTCGCCACTTAAAATATTTTCATCTCCAGCAATTAATCTTATTATTGTCCTATATAAAAAAGCTGACCTTATTACAGACTTACTCTCAAGATAATCTGCTATTTCACTTAAATTTTGACCCTTTTGTATTTCTATAAGTGATCCATATGGAAAATCACGTGGTGGCTTGTACGCAATATTATAAACAAAAGAAAATACGACAAAGATACCTATCAATAGACCAGTGATATATCTTATGTGCTTGTTATGCCCACCTTTAAAATATTTTTCGATTATTTTGTTTACATAACGTGTCAACTTACAAATACCCCGTGATAATATTCCACCTTTTGAATTATTTTGTTCATTCATATTATATAGGTAGATTTACTGGTGGTTCCGCTTTTTTGGATTCAATCCTTTCAAATGTAGGAGTTTCAGCAACGCCACCAGGGAAATGATATATGGTCGCAAGTTCTTCTGTGTTTAAGATAAACGACTTTCTTTTGTACGGAGGATGAAAAAACGAACGCCTTATATAAGCATTAAACATTTTTGCCTTTTTTCTTGCGACCCGAACTCCTTTAAAATCTTCCCAAGGATAATTAAATCCAGTTGTGTTAGATGGCTTAAACCCGTTTAGCACATTTGAACTATACTGCCTTACAGAACCAATTAGTCCAACTATATTAATTGCATTAAATTTTTCTTTTTTTGCTAAGTATATACCTCTTATACCAGTGTCAAAACCAAGTTTAGCAACGCTTTTTTCTATTGCTGCTATTACTTCTGTTTCTCCTTTTGTCATAGGTTTCGGTGGTGTGGGTTCATCTTTTTTTGTTTCTCCGATAGCTTCTTTTTTTAATTTTTCAACGAGCTCTTTTGCTTCTTCTTTCCATTCAATTTCTTTGCTAAAAATTTTACCTGGTTTTTTATTTTTCTTTGTAGCTCGTATCATTATTTGAAACCACAATTGTTCATCTTTACCAATTGATCCCAAAAATTCCAACATTGAAGCCATTGGATCAATTTTCTGTTCTTCTTTTGGATTTTCTGCAAGCCCGTAATCCACATATGTTTTTATTGGATATGGATCTTCTTTTGTAAGCTTAAATTCAGTCCCCCACATCATCCACTCAGAACCTTCTTGTCCATATGGGACATGTTTTATATAATCTGGCACTTCGTATATCTCTACTTCTGGATATTGAGCATAAATCTGCGTTTCTATTAATTTTTTAAAAAATTCTGGTGCCCATACAAAAAAACGAACGTTACCTTCTACAGAAACCATCTCCAAAGAAAACCACGGCCTAGACTGCCCTTTTATGTACCTGTCTATCCATGTTGCCTCCATTCCTGTTTGATATAATGCACCCAATACTACCTCCATTGCAAGAGGAGATTTATGCATTTCCCTTGGTACTTTTATCTCAAGTAATACGTGTTTTGTTTTTAACAAAAAACCGGTACGCGCATAATATATAAACAACTTCACACCAATAACACCCAACAAGACAGGCATCCAGTACGGCAACATCTCGTAAGTTAGAGCGATAGTATTTAATAATGCTTCACTAAAGAAAGTTTTTATAATCTCCATTAATAAAATAATAACATTTTACAAAAAATATGTCGTGTAAATAAAAAAGATATGAATAAATCCACATCTTTTTTATATTACAGTAAATCTAATTTTTATGTATTAAACAGTAGTATACAAACCATTCTTATCTCTATTGAAATGTTTTGTATTTTGTAGATTTACCATTACTGTATTTGGCTTTACATATCTTTCTTTAAGAACCCTATCTACAATATCCTGCTTTGAAAGTGGTCCATCTTTCTCTAATATAGAAGAAATAACATCTCGAACAACCCCACTAGCATACCCCCAGTCAGTAAGAGCATAAAGTCCACGCCCAACTAAAACAAAACGAGAGTCTTTTATTAATTCATTGTGACAAGTTGCAACATGTGCCTTCTTTTCGAATGACCTTTCTATCTCCTTAGCTACTTCACTAAAGTGCATTGGATTGCCATGTCTTCTTATCACTAAAAAAGCATAGTCTCTCATTCCACGAGCTTTTATATTGGGAGAATTATACAGTCCCCATTCATTTAACGGATTTTTATCAATTTTCTTTGATATAGAAAGCCACCTCTTTACTATTTCTTCATCTTTATATTTATCTGATACATCTTTCAAATTTTCAAGAAATCTTTCAATAACCTCGCTCTCTGATATTAAATCATCATAAGAAAGACCTTCGTGAAGTTTTTTTATTGAAAAACTTACTTTGTCAGAAATATCTTCATCAACCATCCAAATGTGTTTGAAATCTTCATTTTCTTTCTGTCTTGTAAATGAATCTCCAAGAGTAAGAAATAGAGAAATATGATTCTGTGTATTTTTATCTTTAGAAATATATTTAAACAAATCTTCCTCAGAGATAACCCCACCTAAAGAAAATAACAGATTACTTAAATCATCAAAAATAGCCTGCTCTTTTTCATAAGCATCTGATTTTTTGATTGAATTCATGGCAGAGTTTTCTATTTGCCTAACTCTTTCTCTTGTAATGCCATATATTTGACCTATAGCTTCTAGCGTCATTTTATCTTCACTATCTAGTCCAAATCGTCTTACGACAACATCGCGCGCTCTTTCTGGAAGCACGGATAGAAGTCTTTTTGAGGTTTGTTTTGGTTTAAATGAAATTACAGACATATTTCTTGATTTATATAATAGTCCTGAAAAAGTCTTTGGCTTAAGGGCTATTGTCTTTAAAATTAATAAATTGTTACGTAAATCTGCCTAAATACAGACTATATAATACAAATAGGTACGTAATAGAATATACTATTTCTATCACTATGTCAAACATAAGTCAAGTCTTTGTCAAAATTATTCAGTAACTATACTTACTAGCCTATTTTTAACATATATTATTTTTAAAATTTTCTTTTTTTCTATCCACTTTTTAACTACTTCCAAGAAAACAGCCTGTTTTTTAATTTCCTCCTCTTCGCTTTCTATACTCACATCAAAAGACCCCCTAACCTTGCCATTAACCTGAACAGCGATAGTAATTATATTTTCTACAATCTCACTTTCATTGTATTTTGGCCAATCTTCTTTGTATATAGATGTATCGTGCCCAAGCCCTTCCCAAAGTTCTTCTGTAATATGTGGTGCAAATGGAATTAATATCTTTAATAAATTTTCAAATTGTTCTTGAGAAATTTTTTCTACTTTTTCCATTTCATTTACTAATATCATCATTTGAGAAATAGCAGTATTAAATTTAAAATCTTCAATATCACTGCCAACTTTTTTAATTGTTTGATTTAATATTTTGCTATTTACACTCCCGTCCACACCAACCTTTTCTTTCAATTTCCAAACTCTTTCTAAAAATCTTCTAGGTCCAATAATATTATCTTCACTCCAAGCTATAGACTGATCAAATGGACCCATAAACATTTCATAAAGTCGCAATGTATCTGCACCATAGTTTTCTACAACATCATCTGGATTTATAACATTACCATATCTTTTACTCATTTTTCTTCCGTCTTCTGCATTAACAAGACCTACGTGATGCAATCTTTTAAACGGCTCTTTTTTACTTACAAACCCTGAGTCATATAAAAACTTGTGCCAGAACCGAGCATATATCAAATGCCTCGTTGCATGCTCAGCACCACCAACATATATATCAACAGGTGACCAATATTCTTCTTTGTTTTTGTCTACAAAGGTTTCGTTGTTATTAGGATCAATATACCGAAGATAATACCAACTTGAACCTGCCCATTGTGGCATTGTATTAGTTTCTCTTTTTCCATTTCCGTCACATTTCGGACACTTAACATTCACCCACTCTTCTATTCCAGCAAGAGGAGACTCACCTGTCCCTGTGGGCTCGTAGGATTTAACCTCGGGTAAAATAACAGGAAGTTCACTTTCTGGAACAGGAACAACTCCACATTTTTCACAATGAATAATTGGTATTGGCTCTCCCCAGTATCTCTGACGAGAAAATACCCAATCCCTAAGCTTATATGTTGTTTTCATCTTACCGTCAACAAATTCAGTAATTGCTTTTTTTGCATCTTCACTGTCCATCCCATCAAATTCCCCAGAATT
>CAZTTV010000042.1:0-6012 GCA_964616385.1 uncultured Candidatus Saccharibacteria bacterium
AAAAATATCTTTGTCTGTGAGTATTTTTAAGTAACTCATTTTTTATGTGTTGTGACTCCACGGAGAATCGAACTCCGATTGCAGGATTGAGAACCCTGTGTCCTAACCGTTAGACGATGGAGCCATGCATTATTGCTGTTTATAATCATTTTTAAGATTAAATACAAAGTATAAGACATAAGCCATAAAATTCAAGTGTTTGCATAATTTATATATTTGATACAATGAGAATAATATAAGCAATAGGAGCTTGATGCTTGATTATTCGTTAATTTAAATTTTATGAATAAATATATAATAGGTATTGTTTTAGTTATTATAATTGCAGGAGGTGCGTGGTATTTTACTGCAGACAAAACAAAAATAATTGAAATTACAAAAGATACAACAAAGACTGATTTGTTCACTGTTGAAAACAATGAAAAGATAATTTTAAAAAATGGGGCTGTTCTTACAGTTCTTGGTGGAATGATAGTTCGTGGCGAGATTTCTGGAGATTTAGATACTAATATTGTTGTTAAAAGTGATGTTACCTTTGAAGAGAGCTCAATACTATCTTCGGGAGGTAGCATACAAATTGTTGGTGACATAAATAATATTTTAAAAACAGATGAAGAAGTAGATATTGCATTTAACGAAGCTGGAGAAGATGTAGGGGCTGGATTGCGTGTTGGTCCTATTGTTCCAAATACCAGCGAAACAGAAAGCGGCGCATTTCTTAATAAAAAGCGTGTTACATTTTTAGATAAGGCAATTGCCATCATCTCAAATAATACTGAAATTGCATATGCGGAAGAAGACAAACCAGATATAAAAGTAAATGTTTTTGGTAAAATTGATCTTTCTGGTTCTGATTCAGAAGATAAAGATAAACGCAAAAAGATAGTTTTGTTTTCATTTCCAAAGAGTGTTGGAAAAGTACAAATAAACTTTAAAAATCTTAGTCTAATAAGTCCGCAAAATACTCCAAGAGGAAGTGACGATATTAGGGTTAGTTGTAATGCAAAAGGTGGCGATGGTTCTAATGGGCTTCGTTTGCGAGCAATAGCATGGGGAATTGATATTAATAACGTTACAATACAACTTGCAAAAGGTGGAGACGGTGGTAATGCCACAACAGATGATGGATGTAAACCTGGCATTGCCATAGGTGGTAGTGGTGGAGAATCTGGTAATATGAAATTTACGGCAGTTGGTCGTTTAGTAATCAGTGGAGTATTCCACATTATCCCAGGAGAAAGTGGTAATGGTGGAGAAGCTATCGCATTTGGGAAAGATGGCGAAAAAGGAGAAGATGGTGGTTATGCAGATGCAAAGGGAGGGAATGGTGGAGATAATAATAAAAAATTAGCAATACAAGGTAGTGTAGTCGGTACTGAGAATATTACAGTTGACGAACTCTTAGGTGGTAATGGTGGAGATGCTTTTGCTCGCGGTGGTTCTGGTGGTGATAATGAAGGTTGCGGTAATAATGGTGGAAATGGAGGTGGCTCAGTGTCGCGAGGAGGTAAGGGTGGTGATGCGTCGCTTGTTGTGTTTGGTGTAAGTTCACCAGTTTTTGATGTTGGTGGAAATGGAGGTAGTGCTGAGTCTAAAGGTAGTATGGGGGGTGATGGCGGAGATTGTGATTCAAAGGGCTCTGGTGGAGATGGAGGCAGCGGAGGAGATGCTGTTGCAAAGAAAGGCACTAGTGGTATTGGAGATACTAATGGAAAAGAAGGTAGTAAAACTTCTACTGGAGGAGACGGAGGAAAGGGAGGAGATGGATGTTTACCAGGATACTCTGGTGTTGGAGGTGTAGGTGATATTGATGGAAAGACAGGTGCAGACGGTAAGAATCTTTGTAATGTTGAAAAGAAAAAGAAAGATATAAGTGTCGGTGATGACGTAATTCCTGTTAAATCTAAGTTATCTTTTTCCCATGTTAAACCAGGTGAATATAGTGAAGTTTATCTTGATGTTGAAGGAAAATCTGGGAGTAAAGTGTCGGCATCACTAAAAGGTCCGGCTGTTGATAGTCCAAATATGACTGGTACTGTTGGTAAAAATGGTAAAATTCGGCTTACTTGGAGAATATATCAATTTGGTAAATATACAGCGACCGGAAAATTAGGAAGTGTTTCGGTTGGTGGTAGTGTGTTGGTTCAATAAAAATAATTAATAATTTAATTTTTAAAAATACTGGATACATTTTCAGTATTTTTTAATTTAATAATTCAATCTTTCTTTTTCTTAATCTTATTTTTCTGTTAGAATTAAAGTTAATATGGGATTGTCTCCACTTATAATAATATTCGTAGTATCACTGATATTTTTAATAAAAGGGTCAGAGTGGTTTTTGAATGGTGCTGAGAGGATTGGGTTAAAGTTCGGGTTGTCTCCTTTTGTGATTGGCGTGCTCTTGGTTGGAATAGGAACGTCTTTGCCCGAATTAATATCTTCGCTTGCAGCGGTGGCTAAAGGTGTTAATGAAATAGTTGTTGCTAATGCCGTCGGTTCTAATATTACGAATATACTTTTAGTGGCTAGTATCGCTATGATACTTGGTCGAAAGATAATATTCACAAAAAACCTTATAGATTTGGAGTTACCACTTTTTGCTGTATCTACAGTTTTGTTTTTAGTCGTTGTTTATGATGGTAAGGTAGTTTTGCTTGAGTCATTACTGTTGTTGACTGCTTATATAGTGTACTTGCTGTATTCTCTATTTAATAAAGATGAAGATGCTGGGGCTACTGTCGCAGAAAAAAGTAAACAAATTGAAGAGAAAATAAAAGAAGAAAATAGGGGATTATCTTATTTTGTTACGTGGATATTTTCTTTGAAAGATTATATATATTTTGTTATAGGTATTGTGCTTGTTGTTATTGGAGCAAAATATCTTATTGATTCTGTTATTGGTATTTCTATAATTCTTAACATTGCACCTGGTTTGGTGTCTCTGACAGCTGTTGCATTTGGAACGTCACTTCCTGAATTGTTTGTTTCTGGGCGTGCTGTTCTTAGTGGTAAATCAGAACTTGCGATAGGAAATATACTTGGGTCAAATGCCTTCAATGCTCTTATGGTGGTGAGCATCCCTGGCATCTTTGGCACGCTTTATATAGATCAAAAAACGCTATCAATTGGTATACCAATAATGGCTGTTGTGTCATTATTGTTTGTGATATATGGAATTTCAAAAAAACTTTACCACTGGGAAGGTATTATGTTTTTGATTCTGTATGCCTTGTTCATTTTCAAATTGTTTGGTTTTGTGTAAGAATATTTTAATGGAAGATATTTTATTTGTTAACAAGCCCAAAGGGATAACCTCATTTGATATAATACGAATATTACGGAGGAAAATTGGTATAAAAAAAATGGGACATGCTGGAACTCTTGATCCAAATGCAAGTGGGTTGATGATTGTAGGGGTTGAATCTGGTACAAAAAAACTAAAAGATTTCATAGGACTACCAAAAACTTATGAAGCTAAAATATTGTTTGGGATAAAAACCGATACAGGAGATATTACAGGGAAAGTATTAGAAGAATCAAATATCAATAGATCTGTACATCGCTCTATTGATGAAAATAGTGTACAAAAAGTTTTAAGTGAAATGGTCGGAGTTTTAAAACTTCCGATACCTGCGTACTCCGCAATTAAAAGGGGTGGAGAATCTTTATACAAAAAAGCGCGTAGGGGAGAGAAATTTGTTTTATCCATCGGTGAGATGGAGGTTATATCCACTAGGTTTATAAGTTTAAAAGAGGTTGATGGTTATATTGCACTTTGTGCTGAGTTTAATGTTGGAAGTGGTACATATATTCGTTCAATAGCTGAGGAGGTAGGTAAAAAGCTTGGTGTTTTGTCAACACTTAAAGAATTAAAGCGAACTGAAATAGGAGAGTATAAACTAAAAGACGCAATTGAATTGGATAAATTAGAATAAATCTTCCACAGCTTTTTTAACATCGCCTCCGTCTGCTTGCCCTTTTAATTCTTTCATAATAGCTCCCATTAATATTCCTATTTTAGATTTATCGTCAATTTTCATTTCAGACTTTTTGTTTTCTGCTATTTTTTTAATTTCTTCTATACCCATCATCTTCGGTAAGTACTCCTCAATAATTTTTAACTCTTCCTCTTCTGATGAAGCCAAGTCTTCACGCCCACCTTTCTTGAATTGTTCGATAGAGTCTTTTCTTTGTTTACCTGCACGTTTTATTACGGAAAGTGTATCATCATCATTGAGCATTTCTTGAGGTTTCTTTTTTTGAGCCACAAGTTCATTTGTGAATGCGGATATAAGTCCACGTAAAACAGAAAGTTTTATTTCCTCTCTATTTTTTAATGCTTCAATCATTTCTACTTTTATTTTTTCATGCAATGACATATTAGTTCTATTAGTTGTTAATTATGGCTAATTATATGCTAGATAGAGTAAATATACACGACTTGACAGACTGTATAAAAGAGTGTTACCATGTACATTGGACAATATATATAACATGTAAGATATAAGGGGATATAAGTTGAGTAAATTTATAAAAGCGTTTATTTTTCTGGCAGTTTCTTTTGTTTGTGCTACTGCTAGCTTTGGTGCTGGCAGGTATTATTCAAAAAACAATGTCATAAAACTTGTTACAAGAGCAAACATTACTCTTAGTAGAGTGGATGTTAGATCTTGTAACAAGGAGATTGCCAAATACAAGAAATATGCAGTTAGGTCTGGCGATTCTATTTATAGTATCGCTAAGAAATTTCTTGTTTTGGAATGGCAGCTTAGGAAGGCTAATAAGTTCAATAAATCAACAGTGTTGCATCCAGGTCAGAAGATTATTGTTCCAATAATAAATTGGAAATCAAAGTCCTACATCGGGAATGCTTCATGGTATGGACCTGGCTTTCATGGGAAGAAGATGGCGAATGGTCAGATTTATGACCAGAACTCCGTTCTTGTGGCTCACAGGACATTGCCATTAGGACTTGAACTTAAAATTACAAACCTTAAAAATGGTAAGTATATTATAGCTAGAGTTCTTGATAGGGGTCCTTACACAAAGGTAAACGGTCGGTATGCCAGAGAGATTGACTTGTCAAAAGGAGCTGCAAGGCTTTTAGGTACAATCAAGTCTGGGGTAGTGCCAGTTCTTATTGAACCCATTTAATACAACAGCCTATTCATTTATCATGATAAATGAATAGGCTGTTTTTTGTGAAATAGTGTAATATTTTGTATAATCAAATTTTATATTACTATGATTATTACAACATTACAGGCTATAATATTACTGTAATAGATATAAAAATTTATGCAATCAAATGAAGTAAGAGAAAAGTTTTTAAAGTTTTTTGAAAAAAAAGGACATGCAATATTGTCTTCTGTTTCTTTAGTTCCAGAAAATGATTCATCTGTACTTTTTACAACGGCTGGAGTACAGCCCATCATTCCATATTTACTAAAGGGCGAACATCCACTAGGTTCACGTCTTGCGAGTGTTCAAAAATGTGTAAGAATGCAAGATATTGATGAAATTGGAGACAACACACACGATACTTTTTTTGAGATGCTTGGGAATTGGTCAATAGGAGATTATTTTAAAGAGGATGCAATAAAATGGGCATTTGAATTTTTAACTAGCAAAGAAGACGGTCTTGGGTTAGATAAAAATAGATTATACATAACAGTGTTTGCTGGAAATGATGATGCACCGCGTGACGAAGAATCAAAAAAGATTTGGGTATCCTTGGGTATTCCTGAGAATAGAATTTATTATCTTAAAGAAAATTGGTGGAGTGCTGGGGATGATGGTCCATGTGGAGCTGATACTGAAATATTTTATGATTTAACTAACGATGGCTTAGGAGATTTATCGCACGAAGAATATATTGATGCTGACGAAAAACAGGACATTGTAGAAATAGGGAATAATGTATTTATGGAATATGAAAAGAAAGATGGTAAGGTTATTGGTAAATTAAAAAAGAACAATGTTGATTTCGGTGGTGGACTTGAGCGACAGGTT
>CAZTTV010000043.1:0-5967 GCA_964616385.1 uncultured Candidatus Saccharibacteria bacterium
ATTACGAATGTATATATTTATTACCTAAGTTTTTCTTATTTTTTATTTTTATAACAATATGAACTTAAACAACTTTTATTAGAAACCAAAAACTTTCTTCCAGTAATTTCTATCGCTATCAGATTAGTTTTCTAAGAATGATCTTTTGAATAGTCTGTAATCTTTTTATCTATATTCTTAACAACAGAAAGTAGACTTTCTATATTTTTCTCTATTGTATCTACTTCGGAATTATTTATCGTCCTTAACTTATCTTCCATAAAATCATATCTAACATCTGTAAAATCTTGCACAGTAACTTCATTACCAGACACTAACTCTATAACATATTCAGAAAAATCACCATTTTGAGAACTTTTAACATTTTTAATCCCTATCTCAAGAAAAATCTTTTCAGAACCACTATATATATTTTCTAAATTATGCCCCTTACTCCTTAGTAACTGTCCTATATCGTTACTTGAATGAGTATTACTATTTAGAACTAAAACTGATTTTAATAACAATTCAACACCATATGACAACAAAATATACCTTGAACGAGAATAGCAACCATCTGTACCACCATTTTGTCCACTTAAAAACTCTCCTAATGAATAAAGCGAGGAACTCGCACGACGAATAATTCTTTCTGCTATATTTAATTTTTCATTACTAAAATCCATATTGATATTAAGTTGATATATAATAATGTTCCATTAACTATCATCCATTCTTATCAAATGACTGTTTAATCAACATCATTGCATAATCTATATCTTCTTGGTTAGATATTTTAATTTCAACATCTCCATTACCATACATCCCTATATTAGTTGTATCTCTTGTTTTTTTCTCTGGGTCAGCTATCTCTTTATATTTCATATTTAATACTAACTGCAAGGCTTTACTTTGAGGAACAATATCAACAAAATTTGTTTTATCTGTCTTAAATGCTATATATTTTGCAAGATACTCTTCTCTAATAACATCTGGACTTAAAGCCATAATCTGTTCTCTTAATAAATCAAATAAAGTTTCTATCTCTCCTTGTAAGTATATATAATCTTCACGGCTATAATCTGCCTGAGTTTCAGGTTCTGTTTCCGCTTTGTATTTTTGAACAACTTCATCTTGTAAGTTTGGGTATACCCAAACTTTAGTTGCTTCATTAGAAAACATTTTTGCTCTTGTTTTAATTTCAGTTTCTCCCCACTTATCTAACTCAACCAAATCTCTATTCAGACGCATACAACTATTATTAAAACCTTTTGCCATATCTCTTTTTTCAACAAAAGATTTATTACTCATCTCAGGGTTATATCCAGTAAGAGTAAGATTTCCGATAGTGTGTAAATAATCAGTATGTATTCTATCAAAATCATCTCCTAAGGCTATTTTCCAATCAGGGGTTATGGTTTGTGGCATTATGTGCTCAACACTCAAGTCATCTAAATTTACCCTTTCGTTGTTATCAAAATACTCAAATTTTTCAAAGATGTATTTACTGTTTCTTGAATTATAAATATCTTTATTTAGTAATTCGTTGATAAACTCATCATTTTTAGGGAAACGATGATAACTTGTTTTTAGTATAAGAACAGCCATTAAACTCTCTATATATTTATCAGTATCTATTTCTTTATGTAGATTTGCAAATGTTTTGTTTAAGGAGTTGGTAGGAATACCACAAATAGCCCTCCTGAATACATAACTTTCTACTAATCGCAAAACCTCAGCAAACTTGCTCTTGTTTAACGTATCATTGCTATAATCATCATATACTTGCATTAAAAACGGATATGCAACATCAACTTTAAGCGTGCGTATGTTGGCAATAATTTCCTTAAGTTCATTGTCGTCCTCCTTACCAAATTCTATATTTGAGTAGTATTTAGAAAAAGTATACACATTAGACACAACCTCTTTAATATCTTTTCCTAAGATATATTGTTTAAATGTTGCGTATACAGCATCTAGTCTTGGTATTGAACCTGTCTTAATAGTCAAATAAGCACGCATAAAATAGTCAAACCTGTCTTCTCCTTGAGCATCTATAAATAATCTCTCCATTGGAGACCATAAGGTAGTATATATTTCTTCTTGCAAGTCAGTTGGTAACCCCATTAAAACATAGTTGCGAATAAGGTCTGACTGGGATAAATCCAAACCCGTTGAGTTAAGACTTTCAAAAATAAGTTGTGGGTTATCTTCTTTCTCTAGTGCAATATCTACAATCAGAAGTTTGCGGATACCCTTATATAACTCATCCAAATTTATATTACTTTTTTCTATTTGAGCAATAAAAAATTGTAAGTTCTGATATACTCTATTGCTTTTTTCAACATCATTTAAAACCTCCCTATTTACGAGTTTTTCAAAAACTGCTTTGTCGTGTCTCGTAAGATGCAATTTTATTTTTTTACTGTTTTCGTTCGCAAATTTATTTATTAAAAATTGACTTTCAATCTGCTCACCTGTTGTATTGTATGTATCTAATGATTTATGCAGTGCATCTCTTAATGCAACAGCGAGCAAAGATAGTGTTGTAAGCCTCTGCTGTCCATCAATAACTAATGACTGCCCAACACTAGTAATACTGTAAACACCAGGCGTAAAATATACAATTGAACCAATAAAATGTGATGGTATTTCTTCATTCTTTGCTACTCGCACAATATCTTCCCATAACTTTTTACACTGTGCTTGTGTCCAACTATAGGTACGTTGATACAAAGGAATTACAAATTGTATTTCAGTATCTATAAATCTTATAAAACTATTTTGTAGTGCTTTCATAATTATTTCTTGAAAATTTTTAATATAGAAATTTCCTCCATAAGATACTCTTTTTGCCTTTTTAGTTTTTTGATTTCATTTTTAGAAATAACAAGGTCTCTTTTTACAACCTCTGCTTCAATTTCATCACCACCCCAATCAAATTCACATTCAAAATTTGTTTTATCTAAAAAGTCGTAACCTTTCTCTATATTATTATTTATATTTTTTATTTTTCTCCAATTTAAATAAATTTTAATATAGAAAACAAGCAAACCAATAATAACAAAAATAGAGACTAATATAACTAATATGTTTTTTGTAGTTTCTAAATAATCCATAATAGTTAAAATTTATTTTTCAATTTCATCCTCAACCATCTTTTTTGCTTTTTCAAGTAATTCTTCGCTCTCTTTTCTTAATTTATGGCTTTCTTGGATTTTTTCGGCTATCTTAATTTGGATCTTAGACTTTATGAGGGGAATTTTTAAGTTTAAAATATCTTCATCCTTAATCACGGGATACGAAGTTCCACAATTATATCTCAATAATAACTCTTTAATAAAAATTGTTTTTAAAAATATCATTAAAACTTCTTTTTTGTATTCTGTTTTTTCTTGTAATACTGTGAAAGCTCCACTGCCTAATAAATTCTCTTTTTCAAAATCAATAAATGAAATTGCACCACGATATGGACGAACTTTTGAAATTAACAAATCATCTTTGAATAACTTTCTTTTCCCATTCGCAGGAATATCTTTAACTCTAATTTTATTAGAAGTTATTTTTCCATTTGAAACATTTACATCACTGATTTCTATATAATTATAAAATTCTTTATCTTTTTTTGATAAGGTTTTATTTTGACTAAACTGATTACTAATAATATCAAAACCATCTTTATAGCTTTCAATCTTTTCAATGATGTCTTCATATTTTGGCTGAAAATACTCTGCATCAAATCTAACTACATCCGTAACTTTTTTTCTTGTTGTTTCAAATGATATGGTATGTTCTGGTTTATAATCCAATAACCCTAATTCTTCTAATAGCAGTTCTTCTGCTTCTTTGTAGAGTTGTTTTGATTGTGTTCGTTTTTTATAAGATACTTTTATTGTTTCTTCCATTTTAATCTGAAAAGATTGAGGAAGAAGTGGTATTTTTAAAGTCTCTAATCTGCCTATACCTAGAAATGGATTTATTTGTCCTGTACTCACTCTTTTTGAAAACAATTTACCATACTTAGAATTTAAAAAACCTGAGATATAGTAAGGATTGTACTCATCTTTCAAAACAATTCTTCCAACATCCTGATTTATATTAAATAAATCATTTGTATCAAAATCAATCACTGCAAAATTACCTATTCTCCCTTTAATTGTTACTATAATATCATTTTTCTGAATAATAGTGTTTTTTAATTCTGTATTATGAGGTTCTTCCTTGATATATTTAGTCTTAGTAGTCTCTATTTTAAAATCCTCAACATGTTCTGCTGTTAAAAATTTGATATTCCCAACAGATAAGTCAGCATGTCTAGGGGTATGTCCGTTAGTTATCAATAAACTAGCATCTCTTAATGATACTACTTTCTTAAAAGATTGGAACTTTCTTTCAATAGATAAGTATTCGGGCTTAAAATACTCAGCATCATATCTTTTAGCCTCCTTAATATCTGTATATTTAATTGTGCTGATTTGTGCCATAGATTATTTGTCTAATTTTTCAAACTTTTTTTGTATAAAATCTAAAACTACTCCAAAATTATTTACTGTACTTTTTTGTATTTCAAAATCTCTATCAGAAATTAAAAAGTTCTCCAATGACTTATTAAAATGAGTTTTATTATATTCAGTATCTTTTGGATAAATATCTCTTTGTATGTCTAATTTTTCATTTGTTTTCGTCCCTAAAAGAAAGAGGTTTTCTGTTTTGAAATCTTTAAAAGAACTTTTTATTTCTCCAAGAGTGAATACATGTTGCTCTAATTCTTTACTTATATTTTCACAGCATTTATTTTTTGCTTCCTTGCCTTTTTTATCATCATCAAAAATAGCAATAAATCTTTTATTGTTAGCAAGGTATTCTGGAAATATCTTTTCATATTTATCTACACCAGCCCCAGGGTAAAAGATAAAGTTATATTTTTTATCTTCAAAGAATTTTTTAGAAATCCACTTGAAAGTATAGTAATCCCATTTACCTTCAAAGAACACGATTTTACCAGAAGGAACAAGAGGGTTTTCTACAAACTCTAATATGTCTAGTATGGGCTTTATATGTGTTTCATCATTGTCTGTGTCGGCGACAAATTGCCTATATGGTATCGTCTTAATATCCTGTTTATAGTCGTAACCACTTTCTATATTTCTTCCATCATCTTTTATGACAAAAGCATTGGAAAGAAATTCTATATTTAATAAATAATGACTATGAGTTGAGTAAATGATTTTTGCATCATCTACCAAATTTCTAAAAATAGTTAGTAACTTAATTTGAGAACTTTGGTGGAGATTGCTTGCAGGCTCATCAAATAAGAATAGATACTCCCCACTTTCTCCATCTCTCATTTTCCTAAATTCGGTAAATAGAATAAAACTAAAAAACCACCTAAAACCCAAACTTCTTTCGTGTATATGAAATGGGCTTCCTCCGTCATCCACTTTTATTTCCATAGAAGCACCATTGCTATCAATACTCACATCAACAAGTATATCTTTTTTAGTTCCTGTAAATAAATCTGACCAAGGTTCTATAATCCTTTTTTTTAATTCTTTCGCAATATCATTTTTTATCTTTGAGGCAGATGATTGCTTTGCTGGATCTCCAACGGATTTAATTTTTGTTAAAAAATCATTAAGATTATAATTAGGATTTATTGACCTCAAAACATCATCTATTACTAATTTATATTCCTTAAAAACTGCCTTATCTTCTTCGCTAACAGAAAGTGTGTCTATGTTTTCTAAGTGGATTTTTTCTGGAAACTTAAACAAAAAATCAGAAAAATACAAAATCTTTGGAACAAGATTTTCTTCTACATAATCTGTTATTTTGCTCCATAAATCCTTGTCTTTATTAAATAATTTTACAAAATTCTTTGCTTGTCTCTTTTTTATATAAAAAGGAAATACCCAAGAAGTACTCAGTCCTTTAAAATCAGAGTTATCAAATTCATATTTTTTTATTATTGATACCTCATCAACATCT
>CAZTTV010000044.1:0-5599 GCA_964616385.1 uncultured Candidatus Saccharibacteria bacterium
GTTTTTGTTTTAGAGGATTGTTCCCGGTTCAGGTTTGAATCCAAGACTAGACAAATACGTCAATTTAATTTAGAGTTAGTCTAATGTTATTAGAAGTCTATAAAAAAATGTTTCTTATTAGGACAGTAGAAGAACAAATAGCATCTTACTATATTAAGAATAAGATACAGAGCCTTGTTCATCTCTGTGTAGGTCAGGAAGCAGTAGCTGTGGGTGTATGCAATTCGTTAAATAAAGATGATCGTGTAATGGGTAATCACCGGTCTCACGGACATTATCTGGCAAAAGGAGGAGATCTAAAAAAGATGTTATGCGAATTACTTGGAAAGGAATATGGTTCGTCACATGGAAAGGGAGGTTCAATGCATATAATTGATTCATCAGTTAATTTTATTGGCTCAACACCTATTCTCTCAAGTGCAGTACCTCTTTCCTGCGGTAGTGCATTTGAACAAAAGTATCATAAGAGTGGTGCAGCAACAGTTGTATTCTTGGGTGACGGTGCATTTGAGGAGGGAGGCGTCTATGAATCCTTGAATCTAGTGACCCTTTTTAAATTGCCATTATTAGTTGTTCTTGAAAATAATCTTCGTTCTATTAACACACGCCTTCGGGAAAGACGATCTGCAGCTCACGATACTGAAAAGATTGTTACTGGATTTGGAGTGAGATATGTAAAGGCAGATGGGAATGATTATTTAGATGTTACAAAAAAGATCAAAATGCTTATGAATGAAGTACGTGCAGGCAGTCCTGCTCTGATTGAGTGTGTAACACATCGTCATATGGCACACAGTGGTCCAGGTTTTGAGGAAGAAACCCGAGAAGATGATACAGTAGAATTGCGTAAGGAAAAAGATTCGGTACTGAAAATGAGAAAACAAATCATCTCTTCTGGAGTATCCGAAGAAGAGATTACTGCTACTGAAGATGATATTAAGAAAATCGTTACAGATGCTATCTTATTTGCTGAGAAAACACCTTTTCCAAACAAAGAAAGCTTATATACTAACCTCTATGTCTAATAGGATTATTACATACACTGAAGCAATCAAAGAAGCTACCGACCAGATAATGGAGGTAGATAAAGATGTTGTTGTTATGGGTTTAGAAGTGTCATATAAAAACGGTGCAGATGGAACAACTGCAGGTCTCAATGAAAAATACCCAGGCCGAATAATTGAAACACCTCAATCAGAAAATGCTGTAACTGGAATGGCTGTTGGTGCGGCAATAACAGGCCTTCATCCTATTGTTCACCATGGCAGGGCTGAGTTTGCAATTTTCGCAGCTGATCAAATATTTACGCAAGCAGCAAAGTGGAATTATATGTTTGGTGGCGGACATCCGGTCCCTATCGTATTCAGAATAAATATTGGTAGACAATGGGGTCAAGGCCCACAACATACACAAGCATTCTACCCACTCTTCGGAAATACACTCGGTCTTAAGGTTGTAATTCCTTCTACACCTTATATGGCAAAAGGCTTACTTATATCTGCAGTTCGTGACAAAAATCCAGTAGTTATATTGGAACCGCGCTGGCTTTTTTCCATAAGACAAGATGTACCAACTGAATTATATGATGTACCACTTGATAAAGCCGTTATAGTGAAAAAAGGTTCTGAACTCACAATCGTTTCTTATGGTGATGGTTTGATTGCTGCGCACGAAGCTTTAAGTTTGATTGGTGATCGTGTTGATGTAGAACTTATAGATCTTGTTTCTATAAATCCGATAGACTACGAAACTATTTTAAAATCTGTAAAAAAAACTGGCCGACTTATCACAATTGATACTACTAATAATGCCTTTAGTGTTGGATCGAACATTATTGCGAAAGTCGCTGAACATCAATTGGTACAATTAAAGGATAAACCAGTCTCACTTTCCTGCCCGGATGTTCCGGTCCCTACCTCAACAAGTCTAACTGAATCTTACTATCCAACAAAAGTGGATATTACAAATACTGCGTTACGTATAATGGGCGAGCCAACAATCGAGCATGAATTAAATTTTGAAGAATTACACCTTACTCCGAATCTAATTATAGAATAGCTGTATCTTTTAAGTTAAATATTTTGCATAAATAGTTTCGCTAATAGCCAGTAATTTACCGTAATTGCTTATGGTATACTGATGTATATATATGGTTAATAATAAACAAAAAGTTATAAGAAATAAAAATTTCCCAAAATCCATACGATCTGTAGTACGCATGTATCCATCTAATCAGATTAATAGATTATTTTATGGCGGACTACCTCACCTGGGTAATACACTTTTGAACTCCTGGAAATCTACCGAGATGCAGGAAGCATCTGAGGTGTATGAAGATTATAGTCTTTCATCAAATCTTCTTATAAAAGGTTTTAAAGATCCTGTAGTGGACAAAGTAAGATTGGGAATTGGAAGTCCTGCACGTTTTAAGCCTTTTGGTGAATGTATTAAGAATATAAAAATTGCCTTGCAAAATAGAATACTTTCTGACTACCAATTAGCCGCAGGATATAGCGAGGATAAAGAATCCATCATGAAATATTTTAAAATTTCTCATGATTTAGAAATTGCAGAGAACTGTATTATTTTCACTCATTCAAGTACTCAGGCATTTACTTTTGTTATGGAAGCAATACTGGATTATGGGGATGTGGTCATTATGACAGCTCCTAATTATGGACTTTTTGCTTTTATACCAGAAAGGATTGGTGGCGAAGTTAAACTTTTGCCGCTTAAAAGTGATGATGATTGGAAAATTAATCCAAAAGAACTTAAACAACTTATTCTTAATACGAATAAGGAACTTGAGCGAGATTACGATATGAATCGTGGAAAATATATTTTCAGGAAATCTGATATATCACCAAGAGTTTGTGCTTTTCTTAATTTAAATCCACATAATCCAACAGGTGTTGTTTATAGCAAAAAAGACACATCTTTGTTGGAAGAAATTTCTAATATTTGCAACGATGCAGGTGTATTTATTATTGATGATTTGGCTTATTCTGGTCTTGAATTTGACAGAAATTCTACCGCACTACCTATTTGTGGTTTAAAAGGTCATTTTAATAATATTATAACGTTATATTCTCTTTCGAAATCTTACGGTCTGGCCAGCTTAAGATCGGGCATGATTATTGCTGATGAAGTAGTTGTTTCTTTGATAAGAGATAAAATATTTCAGAGTTTAGACTCGTTGTCATTATTACAGTCGGCTGCCATGAGTGCAGCTTTCCAAATTGAGGATAATGCCCTTGTTAAAAGAGAGAAGTATTTTACAGATATTACTAGTAAATATTATAAAAGGTATGTATTTGCAAAAGCTATTATTGTAGGAGTCAATAAAATTAGCAAAGAAGAAAGAGTACTACTCGATGATATCATCCAGAACAATAATCTTATTTTTGATTTTAAAAGAGACATAGGTGGTATTCGAGATGTTAATATAGTACTTGAGCCAGATTCTGGTTTCTTTGTACTCCTTGATTTAAGCAAATTACTTGGAAAATCTTATAGAGGATTTAAGATAGTTAACGATAAAACTTTATTAAGGTTTTTGTATACATCGGGTAATATAAAATTATTGACCGGTAGGGCTTTTTTTTGGCCTAACCAGAACCAGCTTGTTGCGAGGGTAACTATTGCTTTTGATGATTATGAAGATTTATTAAAATCCTTCCTACGTCTCAAATCATCCTTAGAATTATTAATATGAAAATATATATTGCCTCATCAGAAGAGTATGTAGGAAAGATCCAAGAGGATGTTTATATACGTGATGCCTATAGAAATAAAGGATTTTCTTGTGAAATTTTTACTCTAAAAAATATCGTAAAAATCTCGAAACCTTTCGATGTGGTAATTTTAAAAAGCATCTGGGGGTATTATCTACACCATAAAGAATTTCTAAAGCAAATATCAATACTCAGAAAGAAGAATATTAAACTAATAAACGATTACAATTTTATTTTTTGGAATATTAATAAGTATGAGTACTTACAGGAATTAAAGCACATGAAAGTGGTTCCAACAGTTCTGCTTAGTTTAAGAAACACCAAAAAATCATCTGAAATTAAAAATGTAATATTGAAAATAAATAAAACATTAAATACGGATACGATGGTTGTTAAACCATGTATTTCAGAAAGTGGTTATTTAACTTTTAAGTATGATAAAACAAAAGACAATAAAAATGTTATTGCTTTGCTAAAAAAACATAAACGACTTAATTTTATTGCCCAACCCTACCGACCTGACATCTTGACAGGAGAGTTGTCGATTGTTATGATTAAAGGTATCCTTTTGTACTGTGTTAATAGATTTCCAGGAGTTTTTACTGAAAATAAAAAAATAGAGTATATTGATCAAGGAAAAATTCCTAAACAAATCACTGACCAAGTGAAGCTACTACATAATTTTTTTATTGATAAATTTAAGTCTTTGCCAAAGATTTGTAGAATAGACTTTGTAAAAAGTGAATCAGATTATGAACTTATGGAAGTTGAACTGATTGACCCTGATTTATTTTTTAGAAACTTGCCAGAAGATATTCTTGAAAAATGTTTGGCGGAAATATGTGATACGTCATTCCATATTTAATGATAAAAATGCTAATATACTTAATATGAGGGAAAATAATAACTTTATATGGAGAGGACTTATGCTAGACACATCTAGGCATATGCCCTCGATAGAATATTTATATAAAACAGTCGATAGAATAAGTGAGCTTGGTTTAAATATATTGCATCTACATCTTTCAGATGATCAAGGATTTAGAGTTGAAATTGTAAAATATCCGAAATTAAACAAAATAAGCAGTTTTAGAAGAGAAACTGTAGTGGGGAGAAACTTCCCTTCAAAATGGACTGATTACACAAACTACATAGGCGACAATAAACCCTATGGTGGATTTTATAGTCAAATTGAACTAAAAGGGTTGGTTGAATATGCCAAAACAAAAAATATAAAGATTGTCCCAGAGATTGATATTCCAGGACATATGACGGCAATTCTCGCAGCATATCCAGAACATTCAGCTGGAAAACCTCCAATAGAAGTTGCAACCTATTGGGGTAAGTTTGATAATGTTATTAATAATTCCAATGAGTCAATTACGTTCCTGCAAGAATTTTTTGATGAAATTATTGATATTTTTGAACCAGAATATATTCATATAGGTGGCGATGAAATTAACACTACAAATTATAATGACAAAGAAGATCCGTTAGAAATAATAAAAAAAATTATAAAATATCTAAATGATAAAAAGGTAAAAGTGATTGTGTGGGAAGAATCCGCTGAATCTGTAATTGGTACCGAGAATTTAGTAATGAATTGGAAAGAAATAATAAATGGCTACGAACTCCTCAAGAAAAGTGCGAATGTCATATTCTGCCCTCGAGAATATTTCTATCTTGATAAAAATCAAAAAGAATCTCCAAATGAACCACTGTCAATCGGTGGATTAATTACTATAGATAAGATTACTAGTTTTAAGCTGGATAAAAATATTTTAGAAAAATATAATGATAAAATTATAGGTATTCAGGCAAATTTATGGACAGAATACCTTTCAGATGAGTTGTCAATGGACTAT
>CAZTTV010000045.1:0-5594 GCA_964616385.1 uncultured Candidatus Saccharibacteria bacterium
GTCTGCAATTGCTGAGGCAAGAGAATTCATCCCTAGCAGTTCTATAAATTCATCGGGCGCAAGCCATGCGGTTAATGAATTTATAAGAAAAAAACTTGAAAGTCCGATTCTAAAAAAGAGATCTTGTGTAGATGTTTTAATAGATAAATTTTTTAACATTGTATTTTTATATTTAATTATTAATAAATAAATTAGATGACCTTTTTGTATTATTATATCAAAGTTTTTGTTTTATTGAAATGCGATGAAGTAGTTTATTAGTAGAGGGCATTTATTTTGTATAAAAATTAAAGTTCTCCACAAAGTAAAAAAATGAATGGCTCAGCGTGTTGAGCCATTCGTTTTTTTACTATTGCGGAGAGGGAGGGATTTACTGCGACATAAAATATATACTCGTTACACTCGTTATATCTAAATGCCCCAGCACCTTGCTTCTCATCCCTACCATTTTCAGAATACCAAATTTTATACCTTTTGGTATAAAATTTGGTATTGCGGTGTCTAAGGGATTTAAACCCACAGCTCAAGGCCGTATAAGGGTATTTTAGTACATTTAGACGTGCTGTGCTGATTGTCTCTACGAGTCTACTCCTTGTTTTATGTAAATAAGACAAATGAGACATAATATGAGGGTTTTTGGCACTGTCTTATTTATAAATTTGAGTGAAATACTCCGTTTTATCATAAGTAGGATTATGCGCGATCTTCCTTTTATTAATCATATAAATGTATTATGATTAGCTCATGTTTACTAAAAAGAATTTATTAATAATCAGTGCATTATTTTTGTCCGGGATAATCATCTCCGGTGTTTTTTATTTTGCTCAAAATAATGATGTGGTTATTATAAGGCCAACGTCTGAAAGTAGTATGCGAGTTGTTGATTTGCCTCCCAGCCTTGTCGATGCACCCCTTTCTGGAGCTATGGCCACCAGTACTCAATTTAAAATAGATGAATTTATAAAGAATTTTCCAATCACTTCTTTTGATAATTTAGATTCCGGCTTACTTGTCTTGAAAGAAGAGAGAATGGAGACAGAGGGTAATCTTAGGAATTATTACGATAATTCTGTTTTTTATTTTTCTGTTGTTAATATAGAAACAGAGACAGAGCAAAAAATAGGTGTTGCTTCAACAAGACCATGGATGACTAAAGCAAAGTTATTAAACGATAAGATTTATTTTATCAGCAATGAAGGCAGGATTAATTATTTTAATATACCAACTCAAAGTACCATTCAATTGGAATTTTCTGAGAATTCCAGTATTAATGATTTTTATATTTCAGGTGATTTAATATTTTATTTAAAGAATGGCTGTTCTGAAAGAATGTCGTGTATTTTGGGAGTTTATGATAATGAATCTAAGCAGAGTAAGGTCATAATTGAAAAACTAGAAATCTCACCAGTAGGAGTTGTGATGATATCTGATTATATTCCAGAACAAAATGCCATTTTACTCATTCATGGTATGGGTGATGCTGGGGTGGCTGCCGCAAGTCTTACAAAGATTGATTTAAATACTGGAGAGGAGGAAGTCCTGCATAATGTGAGGTATGAGTATTGCGGAGAATACGGAGAGGCTTGTACAGAGATGCAAAAAGATAGAAACGATGTATATAATGCTTTTAAAGAAAAGTATTTAGACAAAATAAATTCTTGCGGCAATGTAACGATTGAAAGTGGTAATGGCAGAGATGGTAAATATCTTGCTATTAACACGGAAAAAGGAGAATTTACTTTGAGTAAAGCGTGGTTTATTGGTTGTTTTGAAAGGTAATTAATTTTCAAATATATGAAAATATCAGCTTTTTTTTCTGGTATCTTTGGTTTAGTATTAGTTAGTGTTGCTAGGTTTCTCTTACCCCCAGATTACATAGGTGTTTTAAATGCTTATGGTTTATTTGTGTTTTGGATTATTGCCATACTAGCCATAATTTTAATATATAAATATACTCAAATAGCAAAAAAGCTATTTTTAATATCTGCTATAGGATGTTTTTTTATTATAGCTTTGTATGTAATATTTGGATTTGGAGCACAAGTAGATTGGAGAGAATTAGTTCTTGTAGGTGTCGTGCTGCTTGCTGGATGTTGTTTGTTTTTATCGGCGGGATATACTTTAAATAAGATAAAAAATGATTAAATTTTTAAAAGAAAGATTTTTAGCTGTGTTGTTTTTAAGTGTAATTTTTACATTTAGTTCTTTATTTTGGACGAGTGATGTTGTTTATTATCCAAATCAGTTAAATAGCATTGATCTGGGCTGGCCTGTTGATTTTGCTGTCCAAAATTATTCTCAGTTAACGCCTCCACTTTATTGGTTTCCGAATAAAGTTGGATTTGGCTTACCTCAAGAGTATCCAGTGCATATAAATTTACTATCACTCTTTATAAATATTTCTTTTAGCTTTGTTGTTATGTTTTTATTAACCTTTGCTATTTTAAAAACTTATCCAAATTCTAAAGTTTTATCGGAGCTTACAAAAGCAAGATATATAGCTGGCTTTGTAGTCTCTATTTCAGTTCTTTTTATTCTCTATATGATTTTTAGCAGTAATATAAATCAACTTCGAAGAGGTGTTGGCGTTTCACCACCAATAATAGAAAAACCAATACCACAAGTAATCGGATATAATGAAGACACTCCACCAAATGAACTTTCTGCCATTGAAGAAGTAATGTATCGCTTTGATCAAAATAATAATATACCAACATATGCTGTATTTAATAAATCAAGTCTAAGGTGGAATGACGATGACGGATACAGTATTTTAGTCCCAACTACAAAAACCTTATCTATTCATAAGTCAGAAGAGGGTTGTCTTGATAGAGATGTTGTCCCAAATATATTCAGTGAGGAGTTAGCTGCCTCTAAAGATGTGTTTGAGAAGCGAGGTTTTGTCTTAAATAATAATAACTCTTCGGTTGATGTTTCGGATGACAGGCTTTATGATTATGTGCAAGCTTATGTAAAAGATGGTGAAATGTGTAGAATAACTGTTAACACAGATTGTATGTCGTATAAAGGAAGTGGATTTAATATAGCCCACGGTATTTATATCTCCTGTGGAAACGGGCTAGAAGAAGCAAGAGCTAAGCAAATACCCTTTCTAAAAGCTCTAGAACTAAAAAACAAAAAAGCAGTTGTGCGTATTCAAAATCAAGCAGGGGAATTTTTTCAAGTTGGATTTAACTTTCAAAGAACTGGATCTACTGCTGTCTTAAAAAAAGAAGGTGATAGCTATAGAGTTTTATTTATTGGACAAGAAGCACCAAGTTGTGAGTTAATAGAAAAAGAGGGTATTCCAGATGAAGTGTTGAGTTCGGTTGGAAAAGGTTCTTGTTGGGAAAGTAATGGGGAGTATAGAAGAAAAAATGAAATTATTAAATAAAAAAATAAATTTACCTGAAATAGGAACTTTTTCTTTTGGAACAATTATACTTGTGGGTACTTGGTTTTTTCTTTTTACAGCAATAGCAGGTATAACGGAAGGGTTATTAGTCCCTTGGGATACGACACCGATAAGACCCCCAATAGGAGACTGGCAAAGAACAATAAATGATTTTTTTGAAGCTGGTATTGGAGCTGTTTTGCCATCAATTATTTTTGTTTATGGGAGCTTGGGTATATTTCTCTGGAGACTTAGAAAAGAAATACAAAAAGACCAATTACCATATCTATTCGCTTTTTCAAACTTTGTTTTCTTTTTAGTTCTGGTTTTCTCCGTAATTGTAGGCTGGAAGATACCTAAGTTATGGCTTTCCGATGAGTTATTTCTAGAAAACGGGTTTCATAAAACTTGGGTTTCTATTTTGATAGTGTTTACAGGCTATATATCTCTATTTTGGGTTCAAACCAAAGTTTCTTTAAAGAATAATAAGAGATATTTCAAATGAAAGACTTTATAAAATTTACATTTTTAAAATTAACATTGGCAATTCTCTTTATGATTTCATCCGTTATGGTCATGAGGTTTGTTATATCTTCGTTCAGTCCAACAGAAAATATTGATGATATTACAGAAACTTTATTTTTTAAGTTTATGACTATTTTGCATGTCCCTGCTTTTGCTACTGCAAGCACAGCCCAAAGCTTATGTTCTTTTGTTTATGCACATGACAGTCCAGCATGTTTCAATTCTTCAGGATTTGCTTATTTTATAGTAAATATATTAACCTATTACTTACTAGCTTGTTTGTTAATTTATTTTTTCAAAAAGATTTGGAAGCTTAAAGATAAATTAAATGAAAATTAATTTTTAAATAAATGGTGAAATTATATAAAATTATCCATGTTTTGTTTTAGACTAAAATTTGTTCGAACAAATTCCGTTCTCGGTAGAATTCCAAAACCCCTGATACAGGCTAAGCTATAAATAGAATTTATCAATATACATTGAATAGAATATAATTAAGTATTTTTCGTATAATAAAGTTATATATAGATTAAATTTTATGAAGAAACTCCTAAAACTCACTACGATGATTATTTTCTCCTCCGTTATTGGCGCGGGGATATTTAGTTTTGTGGTGGCAGAAAAATTATATTTTCCAAATATCAATCAAGTGGCAGACGATACGGGAGCGGGATTGAGGTTAACCGCTTACCAATACACTCCATGGCTTTGGAATAGGGAAAAAATAACTATTATAAATATTCATGACAGGAAAAATGATGCACAAAATTTTCAATACAAATTGAAAGGCGAAGTCCACGATATCCGTCTTATCTATAGCGGAGAAGAATTTGCCTTGATTGTGTACGGCGACCCTAGTTTTTCATCAATGGAAAGCGGTTATGTTGTGCATCGCTCACCAAAATCAGAGAGCGAAAACACGATAGAAGAAATATATATAGGCGGAAATATTATTGCCGTAGCGCCAGATGAGAGCGGATATTTTTATATCTCCGAAGATAAGATCTTTAAAAGAAGCTGGCAAGGAAATACGATGATGAGCGCAAATCTCGAGACGGAGCTTGAGCCGATTTTATCAGTTCAATTGATAAGCGTAGGAAGTAGGTCAAGCCATCAGCCTGTATTCTTTTTTAGTAATAATACAAAAATGGCTTTTTGGGGCACACCAGCCCGCGAGCGTAACAGGTATTTGTTTATTTGGGATTTAGAAAGCAACAAAATAGAAAAATTTTTTGGGCAGAATCTCGGAAACTATAATGATTTAAAAGTAGAAAATGACAAATTGTATATAGAAAGAATGGACATTTCACTTTCTAAAAAAATAATCGCAAAATAACTCTCATATTGTTCTGTAATCTCTATCTATTAGGTAGGAGTTGAGAGAAAAAATGGATAAATTTAGTGTAAAAATTTCTGTTTTGGTTCATCGCAACACAGCAGGGGTGGACGGAAACACACCGACAGAATTACCAATTCATAGAAGCGTAAGAGAAAGTTTAGAGTTACCATGCGCTCGGCACGTGATTAGTCGGGGTTCTGTTTAAAATAAGTTCGGATTTTATCCAATAGACATCATAAAATAAAAAAACGAATGGCTTACACTAAAGGTACTGCGTTTTGTTATTAAATTACCTGTACCTTTTAGGTGAAAATTTGAACAAACAGGGAGGATTCT
>CAZTTV010000046.1:0-5527 GCA_964616385.1 uncultured Candidatus Saccharibacteria bacterium
GAAACTTGGTGGTTACATGAAAAATCCACCAAATGATACTGTAGCGACAGGGAACTGTTATGGTTATCGTTATTATCGATATCCCGCTGGGTCTTATGGGTGTGATCCATCAAAAGGAGCCTTCTATGTTTTAGGAGTTACAGATATGGAAACGAGTGCTAATCCATATCCATCAAGTCCAGGTTGGAGTTGTCCAAATAGAGATTGGCAAAATGAAATGGATTGGGTTACGGGTGGATTTGAATAAAACCAATTATTTTGTCTAGGATAGTGATATGCAAAATTCAGCTATGTTTTGCATAAATCTCATTTTGTGGTAGTCTATGGAGGTTAATATAAATACTAAAAATATGGCACAACAACATTTAATAAAGCTTGCTTGTAATGATTGCAAAAGAATCAATTACTGGAGCAGAAAGAATAAAAAACAAGTAGAAAGAAAAATAGAACTAAAAAAGTACTGTAAATGGTGCAGGAAACAGATAGTGCATAAAGAAATGAAAAAATAGACTATTTTACCTTTATGGTTGTTTAGTATAATATAAAGGGGAAGCAAGTAGCTTCTTCTTTTTATTGAAAGGGTCCATAGTTTCAATGGTAAAACATCGGTCTCCAAAACCGACGTTCCAGGTTCGAGTCCTGGTGGGCCCGCTATGTTTAAAACAATTTGTATATTTGGTGATAGTATTACGCACGGGATTATGGATGAAAAAATGGGTGGTTGGGCAAATAGACTGAAGTTGTTTCTTTGGAACAATTGGGAAAAATATCAAACCAATGTATATCATCTGGGTATAAATGGCGATACTACTGATCAGTTGTTGCGGCGTTTTGATCTGGAGGCAGAGATGAGAAATCCAGATATTTTAATATTTGCAATTGGAATAAATGATTCTGTATTTTGGAAAGATAATAGGAAAATAATTAATGAAACAGATTTTGCCAATAACATAACAAATCTTATTGAAAAGGCACATAAATACACGGAGACAATTATTTTCGTAGGGCTTACTAATATTGTTGATAAAATACTCCAACCATACGAGGATAGTACAAGTAGTAAATGCTATAGTGAAGAGAATGTTAAAAAGTTTTCACAAATTTTAGAAAAAACTTGTAGCGATAAAAATGTGTACTATATTCCAATGTTAGGTTTAATTAAAGAAGGTGATTTATCTGACGGACTGCATCCAAATACAGATGGGCACAAAAAGATGTTTGAAAAAATAAGTGGCTATCTAATTGAAAATAAAATTATTTAATTTTCTAAAAATTTCGCTACTTCGTCATTAATCTTTTTATTCTCCGCTAGTTCAAACCACTTGATACTTTTGTCACGCTTAAACCAAGTTTTTTGTCTCTTTGCATATTTGCGAATTTCTCTGTCCAATTGTTCTATCATTTCATCTTTACTAATTTCCTTTTTTAGATATTTAGCTAAATATTTATACTCTAATCCTAGAGACTCCATTCTTTTCCACGACAATCCTTCTTTGTGGAGTTTTGTAGCTTCTGAGACCATGCCTGATTTAATCCGCGTGAGCAGTCGCTTGTGTATCCTATCTTTTAAAATATCACTATCAATTTTTATTCCAATCTGTAGTATTTTATATACGGACGTCGGACGTCCGTATGGACGCCGGACGTCGGAAAGTGGTGGGACGGATCCAAGATGTGTAGCAATTTCTATGGCACGTATAAGTCGATGTGGATTTTTAGAATCTATTTTATCCGCGCGACGTTTGTCTAATTTTTTTAGAATTTTAAATAGTTCATCGGTAGATTTTTTTGTAAGTTTTGCGCGGAGCGCTTTGTCGGGTTTCACTTCAGGAATTGAAATATCATCAACAATCGCTTGAATATAAAATCCAGTGCCACCACATATGATTGGGAGCTTTTCTCTTTTTGTGATATCTGTGATTGCTTTTGTGGCCTTTTTTTTGAATTGCACTACATTGAATATCGTCTTAGGACCTACAATATCTAGCATATAGTGTTTTATGCCTAGCATTTCTTTTTTAGTAATTTTACCAGTCCCTATATCAAGTCCTTTGTATACTTGCCGTGAGTCAGCAGATATTATTTCACCATTAAATTTTCTCGCCAAACTAACAGCTAAATCGCTTTTACCAGACGCTGTAGGTCCTAGTATGACCAATATTTTAGTTTTTTTGATTTGCTTCATTATTTGAAGATGATATCATATATTAAATAAATTATTAGATAATCGATATTTTGCTGGAAGTTAGATTTCATCAAAGTAGTTAAAATATTATGGAATTTGAAAATTATTACGATACAAATGTGCCACTGGTTGGCAGTGAGTTACCTGATTTTGAGATTGAAACATATCAAAATGAGAAGATCGAGAAAGTTAAGTTGTCTGATTATAAAGGAAAATGGTTAATACTTTTCTTTTACCCAGCTGACTTCACTTTTGTTTGTCCTACAGAGCTTGAGGAAATGGCAGATAGTTATGAGGCATTTAAAAAAGAAGATGCTGAAGTTATTTCAGTTAGTACAGATACAGTATTTGTTCACAAAGCGTGGCATGATACTTCAGATGCTATAAAGAAGATTAGTTATCCTATGGCAGCAGATCCAACAGGCGCTTTGAGCAGAATGCTAGGTGTGTATATTGAAAAAGAAGGGCTTGCTTTGAGAGGGTCTTTCATTATAAATCCAGAAGGGAAAATTGTTCTTGCTGAAGTAAACGACAATAGTATTGGAAGAAATGCAAAAGAATTACTTAGAAAACTTCAAGCAGCAAGGTATGTTTCTGAACATGATGGACAAGTATGTCCAGCCAGCTGGACTCCTGGGAGTGATACACTTGAACCTGGACTTGATTTGGTAGGGAAGATATAAAAGGAATACCAATCATATAAACAAAAAACACTAGTCTGTAAGACTGGTGTTTTTTGTTTATAGTGCTGGAGGAGGGACTTGAACCCTCAAGCCTTGCGGCATACGATTTTGAGTCGTACGTGTATACCAATTCCACCACTCCAGCGTACAAGACAATATTACTGGAGATTTTGCTTAAAATCAATTCTCTTCATAAGTATTTTATGTTAAAATGTTTAAATATTAATAAAATATACTGTAAAAATGGAACAACAATTCTATAATGATTCAATTTTCTATATTGAGGTAGGTAAAATTAAACCAAATCCTTATCAGCCAAGGCGAGAATTTAACGAGGGTAAGTTGGAAGAACTTGGAGATTCTATCAGGCAATACGGTGTACTTCAGCCAATAGTTGTAACTAGAAAAGAATTTGAAAAAGAGGACGGTGGATTGGGTGTTGAGTATGAGTTAATTGCTGGGGAGAGACGCCTTCGTGCATCCAAAATAGCTGGACTATCACAAATTCCAGCAGTGATACGATCAAAAGAAGATGATGATAAAACAAAACTAGAACTTGCCATTATAGAGAATCTGCAAAGGGAGGATTTGAATCCAGTAGATCGCGCAATGGCGTTTAAAAAACTTGTTGATCAGTTTGGTTTCAAACACACTGAGATTGCAAAAAAAATTGGAAAAAGTAGGGAGTATGTTTCAAATAGTATACGATTGCTGATGTTACCTCAGGGTATAATAGACTCACTTACAAGAGGTGATATTACGGAAGGGCATACAAGGCCACTTTTGATGTTAATGGATCGTCCAGATGAACAAACTACATTATTTCGAGAGATTACGATGAAAAGACTAACAGTACGTGAGGCTGAGGCAATATCTCGTCGCGTGGCATATGATAAAGTTAGAAAAAAAGATACAGCAATTGATCCAGAAATTATTGAAATAGAAGAAAAACTTACAAGTGTATTGGGTACTCGTGTTCAGATAAATAAAAAAGATATTGGCGGTAAGGTTACTATAGATTTTTTTTCAAACGAGGATTTAAGAAAGATATTAGATGCGATGCAAAGCAAAACAGGCGTAAATGATGTTGTCAATAGTCATATAGAAAATTCATCAGAAAATGTAGAGAATAAAAGTAGTATAGAAAATATTCAACAAGAAGGTGTCTTAGAAAATGAAGATAGAATAGATAATATAACAAACATAGGTATTATTGAAACAAAAGCAAAAGAAAACAGTACGCAAGAACAACAAGAACAAATAATAAAAACAGAAGGAGTGAAAGATGTAGTAGAAAATACTAAAACAGACGATGGCGACCTATATTCGGTAAAAGATTTTTCAGTTTAGAGCCATTCTCTGCTTCATATGCACGAATCCTTTTTGTTGCAAGGGTTGTCTTTGTGTATTTTAACCACTTACTTGTTGGATGCGCAGATTCTTTTGTTATTATTTCCACAATATCTCCATTTGTAAGTTTGGTGTTTAGGGATGCCATTTTACAATTAACTTTTGCGCTTGAAATATGGTTTCCTATGTATGTATGAACAGCGTAAGCAAAATCAATAATACTTGAATCTTCAGGTAAATCTATAACATCTCCTTTTGGAGTGAATACAAAAACTCTATCTTTGAAAAAATCTATTTTTAAATTGTTCAAAAACTCACCAGTTCCAGTAACATTTTTTTGCCAATCTAGAAGTTGTTTTATCCACACTGGTTCTTTTTTTGCGCCAGCTGTTTTTTTATTCTGAGCTTCTTTGTATGCTAAATGTGATGCAATGCCATGCTCTGCTTCGGAGTGCATCTCAGACGTCCTTATTTGTATTTCTACTATTCCTCCATCTCCCGTAAAGATAGTTGTGTGGAGACTTTGGTATCCGTTGGGTTTTGGATTTGCTATATAGTCTTTAATTTTTCCTGGGAGTGGTCTCCAAATATTGTGTATAATTCCAAGAACTCTATAACAATCTCCTACGGTAGATACAACAATACGCAATGCTACAGTATCGTATATTTCATCGATATCCATATTGTTGAGTAATAACTTTTTATACAAACTGTACATTCGTTTTATTCTGTAATCCGTTGTGGCGTCTTTTATATCTTGTTTCGCAAGCTCTTTTTGCAATGTCCTCCTAACTTTTTCAAGATATTTTTTATTTACTTTACTTTTAGTATTTAGAAGTTCTTTTGTTTTTTTGTATTCTTCTGGATATGCATATGGAAATGCATTATCTTCTAGATCTCCTTTTAATTTTCCTATTCCAAGTCTGTTTGCTATTGGAGAAAATATTTCTAGTGTTTCTATTGCAATGCGTCGTCTTTTTTCTTCAGATGGGTGTCCTTTTAACGTCTTAATATTATGAAGTCTGTCTGCTAATCTTATAATCAAAACCCTCATGTCTTGTGCCGTTGCGATAAACAATTTTCTTAAACTTTCAACATGCCTTTCAACGCCTTTGTATTCGAGTTTTCCAAGCTTAGTAACCCCTTCTATTAGAAATACAACTTCTTCTCCAAATTCTTTTATTAAATCGTCTTTCGTTATTAGTCCGTCTTCAAGTGTGTCATGCAAAAATCCGGCTGCTATTGTTTTTGCACCCATACTTAGTTTTGCAAGTGTACGAGCGGTATCAAATACATGTTCAAAATATGG
>CAZTTV010000047.1:0-5491 GCA_964616385.1 uncultured Candidatus Saccharibacteria bacterium
GCAGGAGTGGTTCCTGTATGTAATGTAGTTCTTTTGAAAGGAATAAAAAGTGATTAAAATGAAAGTCCCGATAATGTTGTTTTTGTTTGCTCTTGGTATGTTTTCGCTATTCATACCAGTATCACAAGCTAACGAAGGTCCCATTCGAGAAAGGTCTATTGTTGGACATACACTACCTGCTGTAAGTTCAGATGGTGTCAGCGCCATCTCTCAATTTGGTTGGCCACCGTATACGCTAAGTAGTATGATTCATACTGGTGGTGTCTATAAATCTGAATGGCCAGTATTAAATAGTACGATTCATGCCGGTGTTATTTCTCAACACGAATGGCCGCCGGAAATTTCTAGTGCTAGTTTATTTGGTGAGATGCCATTTGTATATTCATATACTTTTGCTGTCTCAAATATCAAAATATCGGCAAGCCCTCATTCAGGAGCATCGTCTCCATATTCGCTTGTGGAGGATGGTAAATATGCTGAAGTTGTTGAGCATATTCTACTAGCCTAAATCTACTCCGTCTCCACTGCCCCACACTCTATTTTAAATTAAAAGAGTGTGGGGCTTTTTTAAAATTATGTTTTGTGTATAATTGAATCAGAATAGTTATTTCAGGGAGATATTAGATATGTTTGTAGAATCATTCGGTTTTGTTATGTTAGCTATTGCTATAGCAACATTCGCACTTATTGCGTTTTCTCCGATGTTTACATCACGCAGAGGTACAGAAAATAGAAAAATGGAATTGGGCAACAAAAAAGATTAAATGTCTATATAAGTGTTTAATAAGGTAATCGTATTTAGGTTACCTTATTTTTTTTGAAATTATTCACTTGTTTGATATAATTGTCTTTATGAAAGATGATGTTATTTCTGACAAATCGGAGAGTAAAGATATAAAAGATAAGATAGAAAAAATAGAGGAGGAAATGTCAGGTCCTAATTTTTGGGATAATAAAATTATCGCTCAGGGAAAAATTAGAGAGCTTAATGATTTGAAAAATGAACTTGGTGGTAAAGAGAAGTACGATAGTGGTAATGCAATAATGACAATATTTTCTGGAGCTGGTGGAGACGACGCAGAAGATTTTTCTTCAATGCTATACAAAATGTATAGCAAGTTCATTCAAAAAAAAGGTTGGGACGAAAGTATTTTACATAAAAATGAGAATGAACATGGTGGGTACCGAAACATTACCATTAAGATTTCAGGGAAAGAAGTATATGGAACACTAAAGAATGAATCTGGTGTGCATCGGTTGGTTAGAATTTCCCCATTTAATGCCAAGAGTTTGAGACACACTTCTTTTTCGATGGTTGAAGTTATCCCACAATTCAAAAAGATTGGTGAATTTGAGATTCCTGAAGATGATTTAAAAATAGAATTTAGCAGGTCAAGCGGGCCTGGTGGACAAAATGTAAACAAAAGAGAAACTGCTGTTCGTGTTGTTCATATTCCAACAAATTTATCTGCTCATTCTGAATCAGGAAGAAGTCAAGTTCAAAATAAAGAAAAGGCAATTGAAATACTGAAAGGCAAATTATACAAAAAAACAGAAGAAGACAGAAAGAAAAAAGAAGCGGGTATGCACATAAGTAAAAGCACGGAAATAGAATGGGGGAATCAGATAAGGTCTTACGTACTACATCCATATAAGATGGTTAAAGATCATAGAACTGGAGTTGAAGTTAGGGATGTAGATAAGGTTATGGAAGATGGTGAGTTACAAGTTTTTTTAGATGCGGAGAGAGATATGTAGTATTATTACATAACAAACGTAATATATAATTTATAATATAGAAAATGATTTACTTTGATAAAGTTTCAAAAATTTATGATGACAATACAAAAGCGCTTGATAGCGTAAGTTTTTCTATTGCCCCAAATGAGTTTGTTTCTATCGTGGGACATTCTGGGGCAGGGAAAACAACACTATTGAAAATGTTGCTTGCTGAAGAAAAACCAACTATCGGATCAGTCTTTTTTGAGTCCGCAGATGTTAATAAGATAGACAGAAGAGAAGTTCCAATTTTTAGGAGACGGATAGGAACAGTATTTCAAGATTTTAAACTTCTTCCGAATAAGACTGCATATGAGAATATCGCATTTGCTATGGAAGCGGCAGGAAAGAGTGATGAGGAGATTGCATCAGATGTTCCACAGGTTCTTGAATTAGTAGATTTAGGAGACAAGGTTTGGAATTTTCCACATCAGCTGTCTGGTGGGGAAAGACAGAGAGTGGCAATAGCACGAGCTATTGTAAATCAACCAGACCTTTTGATAGCAGATGAACCAACTGGTAATTTGGATCCAATCAATACACATGAGATAATACAGACGTTGAAGAAAATAAATGATCTTGGAACAACAATTATCTTAACAACCCATAACAAAGGCGTTATAGATTCTATCGGGAAAAGAGTTATAACAATGGATGACGGTAAGATTATAAGAGATGACGAGAAAGGGAAGTTTATTTTATAAAATTATAAGTAAAAATAATTACATGTTTTGGACAAACACTAAAAGAGTAATAAGATCAGGTTTTGTAAATTTTTGGAGAAATGGAGTTGTGTCTGTTGCCTCTGTTTTAATAATGACGGTTACACTTTTTGTTATCGGTCTTATGATATTTGTAGGAGCTCTTCTTGAGAGTTCTTTGGTTCAGATTAAAGACAAGGTTGATATAAATATATATTTAGCACTTGATGCAACAGATGATAGTATAATAAATCTTAAAAATTCCATAGAAGCATTGCAAGAAGTTTCATCCGTTGAATATACAACAAGAGAGCAAGCATTGGAAAATTTTAAAGCAAGACATGAAAATGATTATCTTACTATTCAAGCACTAGACGAGTTGGATGAAAATCCTCTCGGAGCATCTCTAGCTGTAAAGGCTAAAAAAACTTCACAATATGAAGGCATTGCTAAGTTTCTCGAAGACAAAAGCTCTTCTTCTGGTAGTAGCGGGTCTATTATAGACAAAGTAAACTATTATCAAAATAAAATAGCAATTGATAAATTAACAAAAATTATTGCTGGTGTAGAAAAAATAAGTTTTGCTGTCGCGATTTTTATGATTGTTATTTCCATAATAATCATGTTTAATACAATAAGGCTCG
This sequence comes from uncultured Candidatus Saccharibacteria bacterium, assembly GCA_964616385.1. Lineage (GTDB taxonomy): Bacteria > Patescibacteriota > Minisyncoccia > Phycocordibacterales > CAZTTV01 > CAZTTV01. Next base: position 3,125 of record CAZTTV010000047.1, read on the forward strand.
CTATATACACAGCACGTGAAGAGATAGCCGTCATGCGTTTGGTAGGTGCGAGTAATTTATATATAAGAGGTCCTTTTGTTGTGGAGGGTGTTATTTATGGTATATTCTCTTCCATAATAGCGATTTTGCTGTTCTACCCAGTTACATTTTGGCTTGGAGATGCTACAGTTAACTTTTTTGGAGGTATAAATTTATTCAGTTATTATATACAAAATTTTATAGAAATATTCTTCACAATATTAATTTCAGGAGTTTTACTCGGTTCCGTGTCAAGTTATCTTGCTGTAAGGAAATATTTGAGAATTTAAATAAAGAAATATTAGATATTTAAAATGAAGAAAAAACAAAAACAAAAACAGAATAAAAAATATATTTTCGTGGTAGGTGGTGTTATCTCGGGTGTTGGTAAAGGGATAACTACATCATCAATAGGTAAGATATTACAAGCGCGTGGTTTTAAAATTACAGCTATTAAAATTGACCCCTATGTTAATGTAGATGCTGGAACGATGAACCCCACCGAGCATGGTGAGGTTTTTGTTTTGAAAGATGGAGATGAAACAGATCAAGACATGGGTAACTATGAACGTTTTCTTGATACAACGTTGACTAGACTAAACTATATGACGACTGGTCGTGTATACAGGACTGTTATAAATAATGAACGAAATTTAGAATACAACGGAAGATGTGTTCAGGTTGTTCCTCATATACCACAAGAAGTGGTATCAAGAATAAAAAAAGCTTCCAGTAAAGCTGGTGCTGACATTACTGTTATTGAAATTGGTGGGACTGTAGGTGAGTATGAAAATATACTTTTTTTGGAAGCTGCGCGTATGCTTAAGGCAGAAAATCCAAAAGATGTTGCAGTGGTTATGGTTAGCTATCTGCCGATGCCTCCTAAGGTAGGAGAGATGAAGACAAAACCAACACAACATGCCACTAGACTTTTAAGTGGTGCTGGTCTAAATCCGAATGTAATTATAGCTAGAAGTGAAATTCCTATTGATAAAAAACGAAAAGACAAGATAGCTCTTTTTTGTAATGTTGATTCAAGGCATGTTATATCTGCTCCTGATGTTGATAGTATTTATGATATACCAATCAATTTTGAAAAGGATAAACTGGGAGACATTATTTTAGAAGAACTCAGTGTGGATTTTAGAAAAAGAAAAACAGATTTGGTGAATTGGCGTAAATTTGTTTCTAGGATAAAGAGATTTAAAAATGAAGTACATATTGCGATAGTCGGTAAGTATTTTGATACAGGGAATTTTGTATTATCAGATTCATATATATCGATAATAGAAGCAGTAAAATATTCTGCATATTCGATAGGTAAAAAGCCTGTAATTCATTGGCTTTCTGCAGAAAAGTTTGAAGACAAAAAAAATCTTAAAGCGTTAAGTAAATATGATGGTATATTAGTTCCTGGAGGTTTTGGAGAGAGAGGAATTGATGGAAAATTAAATGTAATAAAATATGCGAGAGAGCATAAAATACCTTATTTTGGAATATGTTATGGTATGCAGTTGATGGTAATTGAATTTGCAAGAAATATACTAGGATTGAGGTCTGCTAATACTAGAGAAATAAATTCTAAAGCTAGGGAGTTGGTTATTGATATCATGGATGAACAAAAAGAAAAATTGAACAAGAAAGATTATGGTGGAAGTATGAGACTAGGAACATATCCTGCAATACTTGGTAATGGTACAATCGCAAGAGATGCATATGGGAAACGAAAAATAGAAGAACGTCACAGGCATAGATATGAAGTTAATCCAAAATATATAGACATGTTGCAAAACAGCGGGTTGATATTTTCTGGTAAATCTCCAGATGGAATGCTTATGGAAATAGCAGAATTGCCACGTGAAGAGCATCCTTTTTTCTTGGGAACACAATTCCATCCTGAGTTTCAAGCACATCCATATAGTCCACATCCAGTATTTAATGAATTCATAAAGGCAAGTAATTTACGTCACAAACAGATAGAAAGACACAATAAACAACAAAAGAAAAATACGATAGTGAAAGATGCAAATATTCCAAAAGAGATAAAACAAACTCCCAAAACACATAAAATAAAAAATAAAACAAAGAAGATTTTAAAAACCAAAAAAGTCTCTAAAAAAGAGATAAAAAAAGTTGCCGTAAAAAGATCAAATAAAAAAGTTGCAAAAATTAAAAAGAATAAATAATGTTGATGTTTTGCATATGAGATGATAAATTGTTTGTTGTGGTTGTTTGTTGGCATCATTCTCTTTAAACCTGCCGGATCGTCTAATGGTAGGACAATCGGTTCTGGTCCGGTCAATCTAGGTTCGAGTCCTAGTCCGGCAGGTTTGTAGAGAATATGTTCAA
>CAZTTV010000048.1:0-5434 GCA_964616385.1 uncultured Candidatus Saccharibacteria bacterium
GGCTCTAAAACCTTCTCTACCGAAGATAGAGAGGTTTGGGTAATACTGAGAGCTTATATTGTAAAACGAAACCAAGTATCTGATATTTACTCCTGGGCTAAGAAACAGAACTTTATTGGAGGATGGATTCCTGAGCCAAACTCTCTTTCTTCAATCTTTTATCGGGAATTTCCTAATGAGCACTCTTATAAAAGTTCTTTTGCATTCACTAAAGAGCGTTGGGAGCTAATGCCAGACCAGAAACACCAAGATACTCAATTTGAATTTATGCTAACTACAGAAAAATATCAAAATGAAGCATCAGGGTTTGATTGTTCTATAAAAGATACTGTTTACGCAGACTTACCTTCCGCGGAAATAGTAAGTGGTCTTAATCTAAGCCACGGAGAAAACTTAAGTGAATTTGTAAATAAAAATGGAAATATCATTACACAAAATCCATCAGTAAAACTTGGTGGAAATAGTTCCATGCTTGTTAAGAAGGATGAGCTCATGAAATACATGAAGAAAAATAAGCTAACTCTAATCTGGACTGTGCTTGGAGAAAAAATGGTGTTAAGTATGGGCCGTCATTATGGAATGTTAGAAGTTGGTGGTGCTTATTACTTAGATGAAAATGGTGATATACAAGGAAAGTCTTACAAAAATTTTATAAAACCAAGATAGAATCACCAAACTGATTACACTTTATCTGTATTCTATTAACAGGATGTGGTTAAATATCTTTTCTTTTCCTTGTTAAATGGCGGTTTCCTGTAGGTATTTACTGTCCTGTATCATCGCGTACCCGTTTAAAATATATTCCTGCAACTGGTTCCATTCATTCATCAGGGTGTCCACAAATTTCAGAATATTAAAAAACTCCCATATGGGAGTTTTTTAATGCATAATCAATTAGGTTTTATTATTATAAAATAATTTTTACTATGTCGTCTTTAACATGACACTCTCCATTTGTGTTCTGTATAGTTTCACTTTCCTTGTTTAGATATTTTAATAAAATAACACCCTCTTTTAATAAAATAAAAGATTCTGCATGTCCTTTTAGTATTTGTATTTGTCCAGAAAGTGCTGGTAGTGTTACACTATGCACATTTTTATAAATTACTGTTTTTTTGGGAGATGTGATTGTGCAATTAATCATTTTATTTTATATCATCAATTAAACCTATCATGTAAAACTTTTCAAGTTCTATGTCATCAAAATCACCATTTAAAATTCTCTCACATCCCTCAAGTGTTTTATCAATCGGTACATATACACCCTTTTTATCATTAAACGCCTCTGTGACAAAAAGAGGTTGGGTTAAAAAGCGTTGCAGTCTCTCTGCTCTTTTGGCAGTAATCCTATCCACCCTAGATAATTCATCAATTCCAAGGATAGAAATAATATGCGAAAGTTCCTGATACTTTTGGAATATTGCTTTTACTCCAGAAGCTACTTTAAAATGCCGTTCACCTATCACATCTTTATCAAGTCCTAACGAACGTGACCTTAAAATATCTACTGCTGGATATATACCTTTTTCTGCTACTTCACGGGACAAAACTAAAGATGCATCTAAATGAGAAAATATAGATACTACAGCTGGGTCTGTAATATCGTCAGCTGGTACATAAACAGCCTGCAAAGAAGTAATTGAATTATTCCCATCTGACTGTATTCTTTCCTGAAGCAAAGCAAGGTCGTGCTCAAGTGTTGCTTGATAACCTAATTCTGAAGGAACTTTTCCTAAAATCGCCCCCACTTCCATTCCAGCCATAGTGTAACGAAAAATATTATCAATGAATAAGAATACATCCTTTTTCATTTTGTCACGGATAAATTCTGATGCAACGACAGAAGAAAGTCCTACTCTTGCGCGTGCTCCTGGAGGTTTATCCATCTCGCTAAAATAAAGAGCTGTATTATCCAACACTTTTAATTTTTCTAATGTAAGATAAAGATCATTACCTTCACGTATGCGCTCTCCGATACCAGCAAAAACGGAGTATCCTATTTTTTTAAGTGCTATGTTATGTATAAGCTCAGTAATAAGAATAGTTTTACCAACACCAGCTCCACCAAATAAACCTATTTTATCCCCAAGACGAAATGGTGTTAATAAATCAATAACTTTTATGCCAGTTTCCAGTATTTTGCTTTCATTATTTAAACTACTTATCTGTTTTTTACCGTCATTTTCACCATAAAGTGGAAAAGGTTTGCCATTTTTAAACGGTTTGTTGTCTATTGGATGTCCAAATAAATCAAACATTCTACCTAAAATATTTTTATTAAGAGAAACAGAAATTTCTTCACTAACTTCACTAACTTCTTCTCCCCTTTCTACACTATCTAAAGAAGTAAGAGCCATCGCTCTAATAGTTTTGAAATCTTTTCTTTCAACCACCTCAAAAAGAGCTTTTTGCTTTTTGCTTTTTAGTAAACTATGAATAGACGGCGTATCTTTTTCAAATACAATCTCGGCGATACCTCCCTTTATTGCAATAATTGTTCCTTGAATATTTTTCATATTATTTTATGAGCATTAAAACTTTCTAGTTGTCTTTGGGTAATAACCCTGCGTCTATGTTTTGTATAATTAAGTGTAAGTTTTTGAATAAACTCCACTGTCTTTGTTGAAGCATGTTCCATCTCTACAGTTCTAGCAGAAAACTCTGATAGCTTTGTTTCCATTATAATTTTATGGAAAAATATTTCAATATATTTTTCCAAGAGTCTATCAAAAATCTGTTGTTTAGATGATTCAAAGATTGGTAACCCATCTACAATATTTCTTTTATTATCTTCAGTTAATTTAAAATCAAATGGTATGAAAGAAGAAATTGTTGGAACTTGCTCTGCTAAAGAAATAAACTTTGGATATAAAACATCTACCTGTGAAAATGTTCCTTTTTTAAATTCTGTAAAGATATAGTCTGTGATATGTTTTGTATCTTCTTTGGAAGGAGTGCTGAAAATATTTACAAATGATTTAACTGCTATAGTATTTTCTTCTTTGAGATAATTTTCCCCCTTTAAACCTACTACGACAACTGTCTGATATTGGCTAGTATTTCCCAAAAATCTACCTACAACATCGTGCCAAAGACCTCCTACCAAACCCTTGTCACCAGTTAAAATAATGAGTGTTTTTTTGCCTACATATTTTTTTTGTAAAAGAGGATGATTATTCTTTTGATAAAATATGGATAATCGAGTTAATATTTTATCTACTTCAGATGCATAAACGTTTAGACTAGCAACCTCTTTTTTTAAAAAATGCACAGAAGATGCAGCAATCTTCTCTACTGTTTTAACAGTTTCTGAAACATCTTTTATTCCTTGAATCTGATTTTTGTATGCTATATAAGATTTCATAATTATGCTTTTTCTTGAATCAACAAAAATTCTTGTTTAAAATCTTTTACAATTTCTTGAATTTCTATTTTTATTTTTTCATCAAATACTCCGCTTTTAATCTTTTTTAATACATTACAATAGCGACTTCTGAGTAGCTCTAGTAAAAGCTTCTCAAAATCACTCCACTTATCTTTCTCAATATCATCAAAAAACCCTTGTTCAACTGTGTAGAATAAAATTACTTGTTCCTGCCATTCAATATTCGTATGTTTTTCTTGTTTTAAAAGCTCAAGCATTAAATCTCCTCGATGAATCTTCTTTTGCGCTTCATTACTTACTACAGTTTCAAGTTGAGATAATTTTTGTAACTCTTTGTGTTGTGCAAGAGCTAGTCTAATTCCTCCAACTACTTCTCTAAGAACCTTGGACTGAGCCTGCGAACCTACACGAGACACAGAAAGTCCGACATTGACTGCTGGTAAAAAACTTTTTTGAAAAAGCCCCTGTTCTAAATAAATCTGCCCGTCAGTAATTGATATTATATTTGTTGGTATAAAAGATGAAATATCACTTTCTTGTGTTTCAACAATTGGCAAAGCAGTAAGAGTTCCTCCACCTTTTTCTTTTGACAATTTTGCTGCACGCTCTAAAAGTCCTGCATGAAGAGAAAAAATATCACCTGGATATGCTTCTCTTCCTGGAGCTCGTTCTAACAATAGAGAAATACCCCTGTACGCCTTTGCGTGTTTTGACAAGTCATCATAAACAACAAGAGCATCCTTTCCATTGTCTCTAAAATATTCACCAATAGCACAACCAACAAAAGGCGCTAGATACTGCTCTGCAAATGAAGCGCCTGCCGGAGCAGACACAATCGTTGTGTATAAAAACGTATTATTTTTTTCAAAAAGAGAAACTAACTCACGAACTTTTTTCTCTTTTTGACCGCAGACTACATACACGCAATATACTGGTTGTTCGTTATTTTTTTGATTTAATACAGTATCTATCGCTATAGTACTTTTACCAAGTTTTCTATCGCCAATAATAAGCTCTCTCTGCCCTCTGCCTAACGGAAGATTTGTATCAATAATTTTTATTCCAGTAGAAAGAGGTGTGGAAACTGGGTCTCTATCAATAATTGGTGGAGCTTGTTTAAAAACTGGAATTGGTTTCCCTTGGACATCTCCAAGACCATCAATAGATTTCCCAAGACCATTAACAACCCTCCCTACATAACCATCTGAAGTCTTTATTGAAAACAATTTAAAACTACGAAAAACAGGTTTTTCTAGATTAAATTTTTCATCAAAAAATAGTGCCTCAACAAAATTCTCATCAAAACCAATAACAATAGCCACCTGACTATTGTCTTCATCTAACAGAACTTCGTGCAAAAATACATGGGGTAGTCCTTGTATACGCGCAACCCCTGAAAAATAAGAGATTATGTGTCCTATTTCTTTATTTTTTTTAATTTGTTGCATGTTTTATTATGTTTAATAAATTACTTTCTACAATCATTCCGCTAATTTCAAACCGAAGCCCATTTATAAGACTCTTGTTTTGTTTTTTGTTGATTTTAATCTTAAGACCAATTTTTTTTGAAATAATTTTGTCTAATTCATCTAATTGCTCATGACTTGGTGGATAGACATACTCCAGCATAACGTGACCTATTTTTTTAGATAATATCCCATCAAGTCTTTTTTCAAATATATTCTTTTTGTCTTCTTCATTTTCTGTATTTATACTATCTTCCATATCTATCTTTCTTATTTTTTTCAACGTCAACTCCTCAGTCTGTTTTATAAAATCTTTCCATAGAATGTCCTGAAACTCCTTCTGTAAAGATACTGGCAAAGTATTTTTAAAAGACCTTCCGATAGAATTATCAACTTTTGATTGTATTTTTTTAAGAATTTCTCTTTCAATCTCTGGTCTTAAATTTTCTATTCTTTTAATTGACTGCTCTGTAAAAGCCTTTGCATCGTTACTTGCTTTTTTGTGTGTCTCTTTGCTTATTTCTTTTGCAATATTCTCTGCTTGTTCTATTATATCTTTTGTACGTTTTTTTGTTCTAGCTAT
>CAZTTV010000049.1:0-5207 GCA_964616385.1 uncultured Candidatus Saccharibacteria bacterium
ATACTCAACATATCGTCAATTCTACTCATAGAATGCTTTCTATTCTCTGATGGTGATGATAGCATTATTTTACCATCACTGTTTTTGCTGGTCATACTATCACAGTCTTTATTTAGTGGGCTTATGTAAATAAACCCATCATTGTCTACACGAAAACTCATGGTATCACTAGATAACATATTTATTTTCGTATCCTGACCATTTTTGGTGAAATTTTTAGCATATACATCTAAAACTTCCATTAGTTATTCTCCTTTATAATGGACTAATATTTTATTTACCGACATGTATTATATACAACACATGAGGGATGTCAATAATTTGCATATTTTAAAAACACTCAAGCCTTTGAAGACTCGAGTGTTTGGATTGTTGAACTAGTCATGATATAGACATGGCTTGTCATTTGAATTTTGAGTTCTTTAAAATCTAAATTTGTTAATTCAGATATGATTTCCATTAATTCAAGACTTTCTCTAAGTACGTAACCTTTTGAACCAAGATTTCTATCCTTTGCTAGAAGAACCCATACCCTTTTATTTTTATTTTTGGACAGTCTATGTAAAAATATGCACATTTTGCCGTGCTTAATTTCTGTAAAAACTACTACATCTTTTGAAGATAATTTTGTTTTTTTGTCATCAATAGAAAGTTTATTAAGAACATTGTGCGGTACGTTTTTCATTACTTAGCTCCATATTGCTAGTTTGATATATAGTACAAAATCTAATATACATGCTATATTTGTAATGTGATTTTGTCAAGATGAATAAATTTAAATTAAAATCAAAATTTAAACCTGCTGGTGATCAGCCTCAAGCTATAAAGAGGCTTATTGGTGGTATAAAAAAGGGGTATAAGCACCAGACACTTCTTGGTGTTACGGGTTCTGGCAAGACATACACTGTCGCAAATGTGATAGAAAACATAGGCAAACCGACTCTTGTTATTGCGCATAATAAAACCTTAGCTGCTCAACTTGCTCAAGAATATGAAGAATTTTTCCCAAATAGCGCAGTCCATTATTTCGTGTCTTATTATGACTATTATCAACCAGAAGCATATATGCCAGTTAGTGACACATACATAGAGAAAGATGCGCAAATAAACGAGGAAATAGATAGATTAAGACATGCTTCTACACAAGCATTATTGTCTAGGAAAGATGTGATAATTGTCGCTTCTGTGTCGTGTATTTATGGACTCGGTAGTCCAGAGGAATATGAAAAAGAAAATCTAAAATTATCTGTTGGAAATAAATTTAGCCGTGGTGATTTGATGCGAAAACTCATTTCAATATTTTTTGAAAGAACGAATGCTGATTTAAAGACGGGGACATTTAGAGGAATTGGAAATGTTATTGAAATAATGCCAGTATCTGAAAAAATTGTTTTTAGAATTGAAATTGAAGAAAATGAAATAAAAAAAATTATAAAATTAGATCCCGTATCTGGTTTGCTACAAAGTGATTTGAATGATATCTTTTTGTTTCCAGCAAAACATTTTATAGCAGATGATGAAAGAAAAAAAGTTGCCATGAAGGCCATAAGAAACGAATTAAAAATAAGGCTAAAAGAACTTGAAAAAGAAGGAAAAGATCTTGATGCAGAGAGATTGAGGCGTAGAACAAATCATGACCTGGCTCTTTTAAAAGAAGTTGGATATTGTAACGGAATAGAAAATTATTCACGTCATTTGTCTGGTAAAAAAGAAGGAGAACCACCTGATACTTTGCTTTCGTATTTTCCTCACAATAGTGATGGTACTCCTGATTTTTTAACAATAATAGATGAATCGCATGTAACAATTCCTCAAATTCGTGGAATGTATAAAGGCGATGCTTCGAGGAAGAGAACACTTGTCGATTATGGATTTAGGTTGCCGTCTGCGTTGGACAATAGGCCACTTAAATTTGAGGAATTTGAGGATAGAATAGGTCAAGTTATATATACCTCTGCAACACCAGGAGAATATGAAGGAATTAATAGTAGTAGTGTTGTGGAGCAGGTGATTAGACCAACTGGGCTTATTGACCCAGAGATAGAAATACGTCCTATTGTGGCAAGCAATAACTTAAATAAAGTAGGAAATTCTAAATCAAACAAATATGGTGGTCAGGTGCAAGATTTTATAAAAGAAACAGAAATAGAGGTTAAAAAAAGAAATAGAGTGATTGCTACGACTCTTACCAAAAAGATGGCTGAGGATTTGAGTATTTATTTGAAAGATAAAGGTATAAAAGCTGAGTATTTACATAGCGACATAAAAACAATTGACCGCATAAAGATTTTAACTAATTTTAGAAAAGGTGAGTTTGATTGTTTAGTCGGAGTTAATTTATTGCGTGAGGGGCTTGATCTTCCAGAGGTTACATTTATTGGGATACTTGATGCAGATAAAGAAGGATTTTTGAGAAGCGAAACAGCTCTTGTACAAACAATAGGGCGCGCAGCACGTAATGTAGATGGAAGAGTGATACTTTATGCAGATAGAGTTACGGGCTCAATGGAGAGAGCGATAGGTGAAACGAATAGAAGAAGAAAAATACAAATAGCACACAACAAAAAATACAATATAACCCCACGTACAATAATTAAAAAAATTCAGGATATTACAGAACAAATGGAATCTGCTCATGATAGGGCAGTAAAGAGTGTTCTTGAAACAGACATGAGAGTATTTAAAGGTAATCCTGAAAAGTTGATTAGACTGAAAGAAAAAAAGATGAATTCAGCGGTTAAGATTTTAGACTTTGAAACAGCCTCTATATTGAGAGATGAAATTAAGATATTGAAAGAAAAAATTAAGATAGATTAATTTGCCTAAATAATAAAAACTGATATGATTGTTTTATAATAACTTTGTATACACCCCATATGAATAGATAAGGGGATAATATTAGTGTATATGCTTTATAAATCTCAATATGAAAGATAAAATAATAATAAAAGGAGCTAGAACACATAATCTAAAAAACGTTAGTCTTGAGATACCGCGTGACAAGATGATTGTCTTTACTGGTCTGTCTGGTTCAGGAAAGTCATCTCTTGCTTTTGATACAATCTTCGCAGAAGGACAACGAAGATATGTAGAATCTCTCTCTTCATATGCAAGACAATTTTTGCGTCAAATGCAAAAACCTGATGTAGATGAAATATCTGGTCTTTCTCCTGCAATTTCAATTGACCAAAAAAGTCGTTCCAATAATCCACGTTCAACTGTTGCAACAATAACTGAGATTTATGATTATCTACGTGTTCTTTTTGCGCGTATAGGTAAACCGCATTGTCTTATTTGTGGAAATGAAATACAAAAACTTTCAAATGAAGAGATTATAAATTTTATTTTAGATAAAGTTAAAAAAACAAAACTATCAAATTCAAAGAAGGTAATGAATATAGAATATTCGTCGAAAAAATTGAAGATATTTTCTCCAGTTGTTATGGGTAGAAAAGGGGAATACTATCAGTTGTTATATGATTTGCTTGGTAAGGGTTATGCCGAGGTACGTATAGACGGTAAGATGAAAAAACTAAGGGAACAAATAGTTTTAACAAAAACAAAAAAACATAACATCGATGTACTTATAGATAGTATAGATATGCTTGATTTTAGGTCTGATCCAAAAAATACTAGAGAAAGATTAAGTGAGGCAGTAGAGAGGGCTCTTGATGAATCAGATGGGCTTGTACGTATAGTCACAGGCGATGATAAATCAAGTGATAATTTGATGTCTGCAAAATTTGCATGTCCAATTGACGGTTTTTCATATCCTGAAATAGAACCAAGACTTTTTTCTTTTAATTCACCGTATGGAGCATGTGATGAATGTAATGGACTAGGAACAAAACATTTTTTTGGCTCGGATTTATGTGATAAATGTGAAGGTGCTAGATTAAGAAAAGAAGCACTACATGTACTAATAGGTAATAAAAACATAGTGGAAGTCACATCAATGTCTATAAAAGAGGCTTTTATGTTTTTTGCAGAACTAAAACTTTCTGCAAAAGATAAAGATATTTCTAAAGTTGTTATAAAAGAAATAGAAAATAGGCTATCTTTTATGCTTGATGTGGGAATAGAATATTTAACGCTTGATAGACGTGCGAATACTTTATCTGGAGGGGAGGCTCAAAGAATTCGTCTTGCTTCACAGCTTGGTTCAAGATTAGTTGGTGCTTTGTACGTTTTAGATGAACCAACTATTGGATTACACCAAAGAGACAATGACCGCCTAATCTCTACACTCAAGAGTCTTCGTGATCTTGGAAATACTATTATTATTGTAGAACATGATGAAGATACTATTTTTGCGTCAGACTATATTGTAGATATAGGACCAGGTGCTGGTGTCCATGGAGGAGAAATTGTTATGGAAGGGTATTTAGAACCATTGCTTTTGGCAAAGAAATCTCCTAAAGGAGGTTGGCCTTTAACACTTAAGTATTTACGAAAAGAGATGGTTATAGAGATTCCTAAAAAAAGAACATCGGATAACGGCTCTCTTAAAATTAAAGGTGGAAATATATTTAATATAAAAAATATGAATATTAACTTACCATTAGGACGCTTAGTCGCTATTACAGGAGTATCTGGTTCAGGAAAATCATCGTTTATGCATGAGATATTATATAAAAATCTTCGTGCTCGTTTTGATAGAAAGTATAGAAGTAATGATGTGTATAATTGCGATTCTTTTACTGGCACAGAATATGTTAGTAGGAGTATTTTAATAAATCAATCACCAATAGGGCGTACTCCACGTTCTAATCCTGCCACTTATACTGGAGCGTTCACATTCATACGTGACCTTTTTGCATCTACAGAGGAGGCTCGTGTGAGAGGTTGGAAAGCAAACCGTTTTTCTTTTAATGTAAAAGGTGGTAGATGCGAAGCGTGCCAAGGTAATGGACAAATTGCTGTTGAGATGCATTTTCTTCCTACTGTGTATGTAAAGTGTGATGTTTGTGAAGGAAAAAGATTTGAAAAAGAAACACTTGAAGTTAAATACAAAAAAAAGAATATTTACGAAATATTAAAAATGACGGTAGAAGAGGCATTAAAATTCTTTGAAGACATCCCTTCAATCTATGATAGATTACATACATTAAATAAACTTAAAATAAAAGCTACTATTTCCAATGCTATTTCTTTTATGGAAGTTCAAAAAGAATTTGGTTCGTTTTCAAACTATATTTGGAAATTTA
>CAZTTV010000050.1:0-4865 GCA_964616385.1 uncultured Candidatus Saccharibacteria bacterium
TAATATCACAAATATGAGTAAAACATACACAAGTAAAACAAAAGTAGATATAGTATTAGAATCAATAAAAAAAGACAATGTCGTACAAGTAGCAAGAGAACACGGAGTAAGTCATGGAATGCTATCTAATTGGAAGAAACAGTTTATAGACAATACCCCTCAAGTGTTTGAGAGCACCACATACAAAGAAGCAGTAAGCCTAAACAACAAAATTAAAGATGCTTCAAGAACACATACTCGAGATAAGTGGTTTTTAGAGTCTTATGGAAATGCATTGAGATACGAAGAGCGTGCTTGGTATGAACTGTACCCCATCCCTTATACCCAAGGATGTGGTGCCTCGAATTACGCGTAAGGCACTTCCCTGTAACTGAGTACTAAAAATTAGATTTGTATCACAAAATCAATGCGTTAATTACTATATAGTATTTACTGATATTGCTGTGGCTTATGAGTACGCACGCAGAATTTAGTTTTGGAGTATATATAGTAGAGAGAAACTGAAAGATATTTCTTCTATGGCAAACATGGCCTAATAAAAACAGGGTGCCGCAATTAAGTGGCACCCTGCAGAATTGAAACAAAATAGCTTTTAATACAAAGAGGCGTTTAAGCCCAAGCCATAAGCTACGCTCGTAAAAGCATCAACTGGCTTTATTTTTTTTTCGCCAAATTTATTCACAAAAATCTTCCTTACTACCGGAACAAATGAGGACCCTCCAGTTATTAGTGCAATATCTATGTCTTTATCACTCACTCCTGCCTGCGCCAAAACATTATCTACGCAAAGCTTAATGCGATCGATCTTATGAGATATCAGAGCCTCAAACTGACCCCTGGTGATATCCTCTTTAATCACTATATTTTTCTCCGAAAAATCAACAGCGGATAATTCAGAAGTAGATAACTCGCATTTTGCTTTCTCTATTGACTGGAAGACGGCATGTCCAAGATTCTTAATAACAAGATCTTCAAGATTTTGAACCAAACTACGGTCGTCTGCCGTCACCTTGATGGAGCGAATTACTTCGAGAGTCCGCTTACTCCTTAATTGTGTTAGTAAGTGCTTCTGGCATAAGGTTCTCGAAATACTGAGAGGCATATCCAAAAGCTGCCCAGTTGAACTTTTATGTTTTGTATCCTTCCCAAAATGCTTTGCCACCTTGCTCCACATAATAGCCGAATCGAAAGAATCCCCTCCAACATAAACACCGCCAACAGACAGTATATCTTTTTTTCTACTTTCTCTTGGATCCCTAACACCACCCCTCAGCCGTATTACAACAAAATCTGAAGTCCCGCCACCAAAGTCGCCCATAAAGACAAGTCTTTCCTCTCCTTCGAGGAGTGTATTTTCATAGGATAGAGTTGAGGCAACCGGTTCATACAAAAAATGAACATTTATAAAACCAGCCTTGAGTGCAGCAGATTGCAGTCTTTCTTCTGCAAGCAAATCATCATCTTTGTTCTCAGAGAAAACAACAGGTCTTCCAATAACAACAGTATCAACTACATGACCTATGTGCAATTCTCCGCGATGTTTAACTTCCTTAAGAATTACGGCAATCAAATCTTTAATTTCGAAATGTTTGCCAAAAATTTGAGTTCCTTGAAAACGCCTATTTGGCAAAAACGCCTTAATAGACTGAACAAAACGACCATACATACCGCCATAGGATAAATACTGTTCGATTGCTTCCTGTCCGACGCTTACATTTTTTTCTTCATCAAAGAAAAGGACTGATTTGAGTGTCTTCTCCGAAGTACTTGACGGGTCAATATTTACAATCTCCACCTCACCATCCTGCGAAACAGCCAGAACGGAGTTTGTGGTACCAAAATCAAGACCAAATGCTACAGTCATGGCTAAAACCTCCTGTATTATTAAGTTTTTAAAGAACAAAGGTTAACGGTGTTAATATATCACAAAATACAGAAACGTCAAATTTCTCAAGACTACGGTCTCTTCGCATCAAAGACTTTTTTAAGGTTACACGAGCCTAGGATGTGCATCTCTTCTATTGCTCTCGTCAAAGCTACATATAGTAAATCTTTATATATCCTTTCTTTTTCACTAATTATGTCATCGCTAACAGACCCTGAAATCCTTACTTTAAGAAAATCGCTTCTTATACCAATAATACAGATAATATCAAATTCCACACCCTGAGATTCAATCATTGTGCAGACATGAACTTGTTCATTTTTAACAAATCTTATCTTGAGCTCAACAATATCCTTAGAATCTTTGCTTATCACACCAATAGTTTTCCCTTTGTTGCTAAAAATCAACTTTTCTATATATTCAAACACATCGCTCGAGCTCGTAATATTTTTTTCGATAACATTAGGGCCCTCTCTTAGCTCACTGGGAATATTTACCTCATAGCCAAGTTCTTTTATGTACTCAAGTATTTGTTTCGTATTTCTATACACTTTATGAAGCTTTACGCTTCGATCACCATCCACACTCTCTCCTACTTCGTCCCACGAACGTATTGTTCCAAGTTGCACCTGCTGAGCCATGTCTCCAACATACACCACGGACTTGGTGTCTTGGTTGATACATTTTTTTAAAAGCAAAAGTTGCTCTGGCATATAATTCTGGAACTCATCTATAACCATCAACGAGTATATGACTGGTGTCTTCGCTGTTTTACTACGTAACCCGCCATTTTTTGCTACCACCTGATATTTACGCTGTGTCTCAAATTTTCCGTGAGTTTTTAAATACAGGGAGAGTACAATGGTCACATCAATTCTGTCTAAAATTTTCCCTTTTTTCTGCTGTGAAAATAATTCCTGACTTTCTTCTGAGAAGTACAGTTCGTAATATTTTTTAAGAACACTGAAAACATCTGGGTTCCAAGGAATATCACTGGGCGATCTTAAGGCCTTCAGTTTTTCGAGTTCATAAACATCTCCGCCATGTTCACTGTCGCCAAACTGAGCAATAAAGGTTACGTCAGAAAGACTGAGTATCTTTGCTGCCCATTCAAAGAACGTGGTTATTTTTACATTATTAATCCCGAGCTCAGGAAGTAGATGCGAAAAATAGTCTTTTGTCCCATCATCCTGAACAAATACAATCACTGATTCCTTTGGATAGGATGGGGATGTGTCTGGAGATTGAACAAGGTATGCAACACGGTGGAGTGCCAACGTTGTCTTACCAGAACCAGCGGGGCCTGATATTACAAAAGGTCCCACATGGTGAGCTCGAATAACTGCATCTTGAGCCTTCTCCATCACAGCGACAATTTCAGGAAGAACAAACCCACTTTTCCTTGATGAAAAGTGGGTTTGGTAAATGAGTTCCCTAGGAGAATCTGTTGTTTCTGCTGCAAAGAAAATTACTTTCCCATCAACAATCATATACTGTTCCTTGCTTGTCATTATTGCCTGTTCAATTCTACCACTTGGTAGCTGGTAGGAAACTTGTCCAGGCTTCTCAAAACGAACTGCCGCAATAGGTGCAACCCACGAATATATCTGTTCTGAGGAGAGCGAATGTTTAGCAAAATACAAAATCTTTTTACTCCTATCTTTTTCATACAACAGTTCACACTTTACAAAAAATGGAGAACCATAAAGGTGCTCAAGTTCTTCAAGGCTCTGCTCTGTATATCCCCTAAGTTCAAAGAATACGACTTGGTCTTGTGGGCTAAGGTTTTTTACTTCAGCAAGTGACTTACTTCCGATTTTCCTTACTCTTTCTTTTTCGAATGTAATCTTCTCTTGGGTTTTTTTAACCACTGCGCGCAGTGATTCAAGTAAAATAGATTTTTCTTTGTTCATGTAAATTATTTCGCAGACACTCCAATAAGAAGACTATTAGTTTTTAGCTCCCTGTACTACCTTCAAAAAAACATGGTTCTCACCAACTGAACCCTACGTGTTTTATTGAATTACCAATATCCTGAACACCCTAGAAACCCAAAATACTGTGTTTTTTAGAAGCCAAGAGATCAAAACAGGCTGGCAAATAACTAACTAACTGATACTTAGACTGATCAGAAATATCTATCCAGGCGAATTCATCATGATCATCCATATTTACCGCAACATCTCCTCCTGAATATTTTGCAAGAAAAACTAGCGTGATGAATTGTTTATTTTTATCTGTGTCTATATTAGATTTTTGAAAAAAGAGGCTAGGGTTGATTAATTCAAGACCAGATTCCTCCTTTGCTTCCCTGATGGCCCCAACAACAGGATCTTCTCCGTTGTTCAGTGTCCCACCAGGGATGTCCCAATACCCAGGATGCACACTATCTCCTGCAGTGCGTCTGATAATTAAAATCTTATTCTCATCATTAAATACGATGGTATGTACAATTACTCCTTTATCCATGTTATTATAAAATTAATTAATTATAAATATAACCCTCCATTTTCCGCTAAAGTCTTCTTTATATTTTATCAAAAACAAATAACGAAAGCAATGTTTTTCAAAAAAATACCCCTACCGCATGTGCGGTAGGGGTATTTGGCTAAAAAGATAATTTACACCTTTTACACAATTCTGGAGCATTCCCTGTTCCTGAATATATGCGTGTTCTATGTTCTTCATAAAGATCTGACGTCCAAATATCTCGAATAGTTGATTCTAAGACATTCCCAACCCTGTAATTCCAACTCCAGTCTTGGCAACAAAGTATCACCTCACCTGTGAAAGTGATGTGTATCCTTTCAGCTGGTCGATTTTGTTCGCAACCAAACACATGTACTCGATATATATGATTTGAATAATCCTTCACGTTGGCACTTCTATCTAAAAACCCCCATAAATTAAACACGACGTCGTGCTCTTCGCAGTACATTCTTGCCAACCTTATGTCATCTTTCATTACCAACTTGTGCTC
>CAZTTV010000051.1:0-4762 GCA_964616385.1 uncultured Candidatus Saccharibacteria bacterium
AGAGCACGGAGCTTATATCTCCGATGTCCCAGGTTCGAGTCCTGGAGGGCGGACACATTTTACTACATTAGAAATCTTTATAACGCGGTAAGTTTTAGCCTCACGTAACTTATATATTTTGTAATTATGTACTCAAATTATATACATAAGCAAAAGACATATCGCAATTTTTATACAGGATGTTTGGTTCAACAGCGTACAAAGAAATTTGGGGTTTTATGGCGAAAAAAGTAAAGTCAGTCTAGTTTGTTATCGTTAATATATTCCAATGAAACTTAATCAATATATAGCAAAAGCGACAGGTATTTCTCGTAGAGAAGCTAGTGAAGAGTTGAAAGCTGGTAATGTTCGTGTGAATAAAAATGTCGCAGAGTTTTGGGAGGACGTAAATATTGGAAAAGACATCGTGCTATTAAATGGCAAAAAAATTATCTTACCCAAAAAAACAACCACTATTTTATTAAATAAACCTGTTGGGTGTATTACAACTCGCAGTGATAAATATGACAGAAAAACAGTAATGGAGTTATTGCCAAAAGATTTACAGCACCTAAAGCCTGTCGGACGTCTTGATGCAGATAGCGAAGGGTTGCTTGTGCTTACCAATGATGGCGATAAAATATATGAATGGACACATCCAAAGTTTGAGCATGAAAAAGAATATATTTTAATATTAAAAAATAAAATTACAAAAGAGTTATTACAAAGATTTATAAAAGGCATAAAACTAAAAGAAGGCGTTGCTTCTGTCGATGCAATAGAAAAAATATCTGATGAAAAATTGAATGTTGTTATTCATCAGGGTTGGAATCGTCAGCTTCGTAGGATGGTAGAGAAGTGCGATAACGAGGTGGTCTCGTTAAAGCGTATCAGAATGGGCGATATGACACTTGGTAATTTACAATCTGGTGAATTCAAAATATGTGTTCAAGAATAACTTCTAAACAGAGTTTATTGTTTTACTCAAAATGAATATCAGTTTTTTGTTCGGAAAGTTTTTCTTTTAGAAGTGGATATTTTGAAAGTTTAAAATCTTTGTCTAGAATTTCTGTTGCTTCTTTTCTCGCAGCCTCTACCATTTTTATATTTTTTATTGCCTCCATACCAAGATCTGAAATACCCCATTGTTTTTGACCCCCTAGCTGTCCTGCTCCTCGGAGAGATAAATCAAGTTCTGATAATTCAAATCCATTTTTGGCTTTTTCTAAAGCCTTTAGTCGTTTCATAGATGTTTCAGTTTTAGTATCTGAAAATAAATAACAATACGCTTGATGTTCACTTCGAAGAACTCTTCCCCGTAGTTGGTGAAGTTGAGCAAGTCCAAAACGTTCAGCACCTTCAATTATTATTACCGTTGCATTTGGTATATTTACACCAACTTCAACAACAGAAGTCGAGACAAGAATATCTGTGTCTCCATTTGCAAAATCTTCCATTATTTTTTCTTTTTCTTGAGGTTTCATCTTGCTATGAATAATATCTATTTCATATTCAGAAAATTCTTTTTCTTTAAGTCTTATTGCTTCTGCTTTTACTGATTTTACACGTAGTGCATTTGCTTTATCTTGATCTGGTTCATCTATCCTAGGGCAGATTACAAAAACTTGTTTTCCTTTGTTAAGCTCTATTTTAACTTTTTTATAAACCTCGTCACGTTTTGATGGTGGTGTAACTTCTGTTAAAACATTTTTCCTTCCAACTGGCATTTCATCAAGAAGGGTTAAATCCAAATCTCCGTATATTGTAAGAGCTAGAGTTCTTGGAATTGGTGTCGCTGTCATGGAAAGTAAATGTGGTGCAACATTGTCTTTGCGTATAAGTTTTGATCTTTGTGCTGTACCAAATCTGTGTTGCTCGTCTATTATTACAAAAGCCAAATCCTGAAACTTCACTGTTTTCTGTATTAAAGAGTGAGTACCTATTAGAATTGGAATTTCGCCATTCTCAACCCATTTTAATAGTTGTGCTCGTGATATATTAGTAGCTTCATCTGGGTTACTTTTTGATGGAAATTTTTTGCATCCTGAGCCAGTAATCAGACCTATATTTATCGGGCTATGTTTAAAATACTCTATGAATGATTCAAAATGTTGTTTTGCTAGTATTTCCGTTGGAGCCATATATGCAACCTGTAAATTACCAAAATCTTGTCCTTTTGGGTGTGTAGATACAACAGCATAAGCAGTGGATACTGCTACAAAAGTTTTACCTGAACCAACATCTCCTTCTAGAAGTCGTGACATGGGTTCTGATTTTTTGAAATCTTCCAGTATTTGTTTTATCGCATTTTTTTGTGCATTTGTTGGAGTAAACGGAAACCTACTTTCAAATTTGTCCAAGTCTTTTTTTGGGATATTTATTTTATATGATAGATTTTTTTTATAATTTTTCTTAGCCTTTTGTCTGTTTAGCTGTATAAAAAATATCTCTTCAAAAGCAAATCGTTTTTTCGCTGACAATCCGTCGTCTTCTTTTTTAGGAGTGTGAATCCACACAAGAGCAGTGCTTAGTTTTGGTAGGTGGTATCTTTTTAAAATCTCTTCTGGTATAGGGTCTTCAATTTTATCTAAAATACCACTACATAATATTTTTTGAATTGCATGATATATCCATCTTGTAGTAATACCTCGTCGTTCTGGATAAATCGCATAAGTATAATCGCTATTTTGTTTTTTAGAAAATAGTGAGTCACCTATATCAATAGGCAAGTCTTTCATCTTTTCAAGTTCTGGATTTGCTATATACATTCCAGTTTTACTCCCTGTGTTTTTTGTTATCTTGCCAGCAAGTTTAATAAATTCTCCCACCTTAAACATTTTTGCAATATATGCTTGGTTAAACCAAACAGATTTTATTTTCCCCGTATCGTCTTCAATAACAATTTCTGCAATTGGAATTTTTTTACGATATGCTTTTGTAACTTTGGTGCTTACTATTTTACCGTAAATATTTGTTTCGTCTCCAATTTTTAAATCTGCAATCTTTTTTACTTCAGAAATGTTGTTGTACCTAGATGGAAAGTAGTACAGTAAGTCTTTAATCGTTGAAAGACCAGCGCGAACTAGTGCTTTTTTTTGATCATTTTTAAGTCGGAATTCTTTTTCAATAGGTGAGTTTGGTTCCATTTGGTTAATTTTACATTAAAAAACAATAAAAAACAGCATAGAACTTCTAACATAAAGCCCTTATTACCGTCGGTAATAAGGGCTTTATGTTAGTTTTGAAGGTAAGTATTGCTAATTTATACTAACTTTCGTTTTCTTTGGATTTGGTCCGTAGCTATTTTCTTCTGGTTGGCTATCAAGTACCATAAAAATAAATAGTACGATAGAACCGATAATTGGAACAAGAGAAATAAACCACCACCATCCACTACGATTTGTGTCATGAAGTCTTCTAACCGTTACAGATATTCCAGGTATCACTAGAAATAGGAGGAATAATGCTGACAAGGCACTTCCGGTTTTTGGAATTATAGCACTTATAATACTTATGACGATACTTATAATAGTATTGAAAAGAATAAAGTACCAAAATTCTGCTCTCGGGGCTCGTCCTTCAAATACAGCATATTTTTTTATCGCTGAGATATAATAATCCATATATTAATTTACTATTTAGTAATAGTTTAATAATAACATAATGATATATGATAAGTGACAATATTCACTAAAGTTTATTATATCTAAAACAATTTATCTCATGATCATTAACTAATCCTATTGCCTGTATGATAGCGTAAATAATAGTAGACCCAACAAAATTCATACCACGTTTTTTGAGGTCAAAACTAATTGTATCTGACAGTTTTGATGTCGTAGGAATATCCGACATTTCCTTACATTTATTTTTTATCGATTTATTATTTACAAATCCCCATATGTATCTATCAAATGATCCAAATTCTTTTTGTATTTCAATAAATACTTTTGCATTTCTTACGGCAGAATTAATTTTTAATTTATTTCGAACTATCCCCTTATCTTTTAATAATTTATTTATTTTGTTTGAGTCGTATTTTGCAACTTTCTTTACATTAAAATTATCAAACGCCTTTCGGTAATTTTCTCTTTTGTTAAGGATTGTATTCCAAGATAATCCTGCTTGAGCACCGTCCAAGATGAGTACTTCAAATAAATGATTGTCGTCGTGTACTGGCACACCCCACTCTTCATCATGATAAGATATCATGAGTTCTGTGCTATTTTCTGGCCATTTACAACGTTTTTCTTTTTTCATTTTTGATTGGTTTATTAAGATGAGTGTTCTTATGTGCGCTGGGAAAGATATCTAACACCTTTTTTAATAATACGCCACTTCTAATTTAATTCCATCAGGGTCAGCAAAGAATACAGCGTAATATTTATCAGTATAGTCAGTATATCTTTGAGGAGTATCAAATATAAAAGTATTCTTTTTAAGTAAAGACTGATATATTTTATCTACTACTTTTGTTGTGGGGGCTTTTAAACAAAGATGATGAAGCCCGGGAGCGTTAAACTTATATTCACGGTCTACAATCTTAGCTTGAGCAATTAAAATCCCGTAACCTTCAGGACTCGTCCAGCCAGCATGATTATCTTTGTCTGAAATTTGTTTGTATTCAAGCTCCTCAAAAATATCTTTATAGAAAACTTTTTTGTAATCAGAAACTGATATTTTAGTATGACCACAAGGATCGTATGGTGTTTTGTTGAACATATTATTAAGATTTTTTATCTAAGTTTATAAGATAATTCTGTTTACTGTTTTACCATTTTAT
>CAZTTV010000052.1:0-4698 GCA_964616385.1 uncultured Candidatus Saccharibacteria bacterium
TATTTAAGAATAATAACAATTTGTATTTGACACTGCAAAACAAAAAGGGTATATTGTCGAAGAAGTTTTTCAGGATAGTTTTACTGGAGGTGGTGACTTCATGAGAAGACCTGCGATGAGTAGCATGCTTGGATATATGGACATGCATCCACACAGAGAGTACGAAATTATATTTGATGATTTAAAAAGATTTGCCCGTGATGTTGTTTTTCATCTGAAGTTACGTAACGAACTAAGAGCGAGGAATGCAACACCTAATTGTCTTAACTTTTCATTTGAAGATACACCAGAAGGAGAATTTGTTGAAACTATAATGGCCGCCCAAGGCGAACTTGAAAGAAAACAAAATAAGAGACAGGTAATTCAGAAACAAAAAGCACGTCTTGAAAAAGGATATTGGGCATTTTATCCACCACCCGGTTACAAAAGTGCAAAGCATGAATTACACGGCAAACTACTTGTTGCATATGAGCCTCACGCATCCATTATTAAGGAGACATACGAAGGGTATGCCAGCAATAGGTTTCTTGAACAAAAAGATGTACAGAAAATTCTTCAAGAAAAAGATTTCAGTAATGGGAAGTATGTACATCTACAGAAAGTAAAAAGGCTTCTTACTCGAGTAATATATGCAGGATATATTGAATACCCTGATTGGGAAGTAGACAGAAGAGAGGGGCACCACAAAGCTATTATAGACCTTGAAACCTTTAACAAGGTTAAGAATAAACTTGAAGGGAAAGCTCTTGTGAGAACTCGTGAGGACTATGACAAAAGTTTTCCACTCAGAGGGCATGTAAGATGTTCAGTGTGTAGGGCACTGTTGACCGCAAGTATGAGCACAGGAAGAGTGGGTAAGAGATACCCATATTATCGATGTACAAATCGTAACTGTAAGGAGTCGACTAAGAGTATTAAAAAGGAAGACGTAGAAACTGAGTTTAAAAATAGGCTTATTCAAGCAAAACCAAACACAAAGGCTCTTGAATTTATTTCTGCAATAGTTAATGATGCATATCAAAAAAAGCAGACTGAAGTAACTAAGTCTGCGGATGTTCATGAAAAAGAAATCACAGATATTGAAACTAAGATGAGAGAACTTATTAATAGAGTAACCTCAACGAATAGCGAGAAGATGGTTAGGGTGTATGAAGAGGAAATAGAGAACCTCGAAAGTAGAAAGTTAGAATTAAAAGAAAAAATCACACATACTCGAGTAAATACTGTAAGTGTTGGAACCGCGCTTAATGCGGTAATTGAATTTATTGAAAACCCAGTAGATATATGGGTCAATGGCGACTTAAACGACAAGAGACGAGTCATACAACTCGTCTTTGCCGATAATTTTGAATATAACCGAGTGAGCGGTGTTGGAACCGCAGAATACTCAATACTTTTCAGGGTATTAGAGCAATTTCAGCACTCTAAGTTACAGCATGTGGAAGTGGCGGGAATCGAACCCGCGTGCAAGAGACGTTCTTAAATGATTCTACAAAGTATAGTTTATTTTTTGTGTTTAAGAAAAATATGTAATAAATAAACAAAACCATATTATTCCGATTCTCTAAGTTTCAAATAAATAACGAGAAAAGTATTTATTTTAGTTTGAATTTTATTACACCCATCATTGTTTATCAAACATCAACAAGATAGACGCCAGCTTAGGCTAATGCGTATGCTGGAGCAAAATCGTTAGCACCAAAATATGGAGAAACAAATGAAATTGCTTTCTTTGACAAGTTTGCACTTATCTTTTTGCAAGCTTTTTACGAGTTCTTGCAGCTCGACTTTGCACATATAAGAGTAGATCACCTGTCTAGGCCGATCACCCCCATTTACTAAATAAACACATTACGTAGTAAAGGGGAGTGGTCGGTTATCCTTTTAAGGACCTTCCTAAATCTCTTTCGGTGTCGCGTTTTTTAATCGTTTCTCTTTTATCGT
The DNA here is from genome assembly GCA_964616385.1 of uncultured Candidatus Saccharibacteria bacterium. Taxonomy (GTDB): domain Bacteria; phylum Patescibacteriota; class Minisyncoccia; order Phycocordibacterales; family CAZTTV01; genus CAZTTV01. Next base: position 1,945 of record CAZTTV010000052.1, read on the forward strand.
ATTTTTTCTTTCCACGTGCAACACCAAATTCAAGTTTCAATTTATTCCCCTTATTATACACCGAAATAGGCACTATTGTCAAGCCTCTTTTACTTTCCAATATAGTTAGTTCAGCTATTTCTTTCTTTGTAAGTAATAATTTTCTAGGTCTTTCTGGGTCATAATCTTTAGGTGTGTTGGCTGGTTGATATGGAGGTATATTTGCTCCAACTAAAAAAATTTCATTTCCTCGTACTATAATATGAGCTCCATCAAGAGACCCATGTTTAGCTTTCATAGACTTTACTTCATTACCCAGTAAACTCATTCCAGCTTCAAATTTGTCTAAAATTTCATAATTAAACCGAGCTTTTTTATTTCGTATATAAACAGTCATATTTAATACACTATCATATTTATAGTTAGTTATAAATTGATATTTTTTCTTGACAATAACATACAAGGATGCTAGCATTTAATTTGGGTTTATATAAGATTAATATAGGAGGGGAATGATGCAAATAATACTTGCAATGTCAGGATTAATATTAATTCTGGTGATAATTTGGGGAGTTACTGATCTTCTATTATTCAAAAGAAGGTTTAAAATAAAAACAAAGGAATAATTTGTTTTTATAGAAATGTCGCTGTGATTACTTAACTACAGCGATATTTTTCTTTTGATACTTTAGATATAATAATATATACTAGTCATAAATATATGGGTGTAATAAAAAATAAAAAAAATAAAAAAAACAAAAAACGCAAAAGAAAACTACCTATTTCTTGGCAATTTGCAAACAATATAATAGGCGCGGTTTTGATACTTCTAATATTAGTTACTGCTTATTCCTTTATCTCTGAAAAACAGAAAAATATAAAAGAAATATCTATTTCAGAACTTGCATCTAACATAATAGATGAAAATGTTTCTAAAATTACGGTTGAGGGAGATAATCTTAAAATAAAGCTTAACGACGGTAGTGAGAAAAAATCAAAAAAAGAAACGGAGTCAGCTCTGTCTGTTACGTTAGTTAACTACGGAGTTACAAAAGAACAATTAAACAAAGCAAATGTTGAAATCAAAAATCCTACAGGATTTGTTTATTGGACTGTGAATATTTTGCCGTTCATTATACCGATTTTATTTTTGGTATTAATTTTTTGGTTTATCTCAAAGCAGGTTAAGGGTGCAGGAGTACAAGCTTTTTCTTTTGGGCAATCAAAAGCAAGAATTATAGACCCAAAAGACAAAAATCAACGAATTACTTTTGCAAATGTCGCTGGAGTTAAAGAAGCAAAAGAAGAACTCCAAGAGATAGTAGATTTTCTAAGAAATCCCAAAAAGTTTCTTGATATTGGAGCGCGTATTCCAAAGGGTGTTCTTCTAATGGGAGCACCTGGAACAGGTAAAACACTACTTGCTCGTGCCGTTGCAGGAGAAAGTGGTGTACCATTTTTCCATTTGTCTGGTTCTGAGTTTGTTGAAATGTTTGTTGGAGTCGGAGCTTCTCGTGTCCGTGATTTGTTTAAGATGGCAAAAAAAGCAGCGCCTGCGATTATTTTCATTGATGAGATTGATGCGGTGGGACGTGTTCGTGGTGCTGGTACAGGAGGAGGAAACGATGAAAGGGAACAAACACTTAATCAGATTTTGGTTGAAATGGATGGTTTTGAGCCTAACGAAAAAGTGATAGTTATGGCGGCGACAAACAGGCCAGACGTACTTGATCCAGCGCTGTCTCGTCCGGGGAGATTTGATAGACGTGTTACATTGGACTTGCCTGATAGGAATGACAGAGAGCAGATTTTAAAAATTCATGCCGACAAAAAACCATTTGCAGAAGATGTGGATTTGCGTGTTGTTGCGGAACGTACACCAGGGTTCTCTGGGGCTGATCTATATTCTCTTATGAATGAAGGAGCTATTTTGGCAGCAAGGGAAGATAGGAAAAAAGTGTCGCAGTTTGATTTGATTCGTTCAATAGAAAAAGTAATGCTTGGACCTGAAAGAAAAAGTCATGTGCTTTCAAAAAAAGAAAAAAACATAACAGCATATCATGAAGCAGGGCATGCTCTGGTATCTTCAATCCTACCTTATGCAGATCCAGTACATAAGATTTCTATAATTGCGAGAGGGCATGCTGGTGGATATACATTGCATTTACCACTGGAAGAGAGAAGATTACAATCAAGAAAAGAATTTCTTGATGATATCGCTGTGTCTTTGGGTGGGTATGTTGCAGAGGAGATGATATTTGATGATATTACGACAGGTCCTTCTAGTGATTTGCAGGTTGCGTCTGCTCTTGCGAGAGATATGGTTACAAAATATGGAATGTCAGAAAATCTTGGACCGATTGCCCTTGAGTCATCTAATGGTAGAATGGTATTTGGCCGTGGTGTTGGAGATAAGGAGTATTCTGAGGAAGTGTCTGCAAAAATAGACAAAGAAGTTTCTAATATAATAAACAGCGCATTTGAAAAATCTAGAGAAGTTTTAACTACTCATCGTAAAGCGCTTGATAATATAGTAATCAAACTAACTGAGTCTGAAACAATTGAAAGAAAAGAGTTTGAGGATTTGTTAATTGCGAATGGAATAACCCCCAAGAAAAAGAAAGAACAGATAGAAAGTTGATTTTAGACACTGTCTTTACAAAATGTTATGTAAGTATTAGCATGTTTATATTGTATTACCGCCCTTAGCTCAGTTGGTTAGAGCACGGAGCTTATATCTCCGATGTCCCAGGTTCGAGTCCTGGAGGGCGGACA
>CAZTTV010000053.1:0-4682 GCA_964616385.1 uncultured Candidatus Saccharibacteria bacterium
AGACTTGGTTTTTGAGGTTTTAACTTGGATTCATAAAAATTTAAAGCAAACTCAAAAAGAAAAAGGTACCTGACACCTTTTTTATCACGTTATATCTGGAAACGAATATAGGAATCGAAAGGTTCTCATAGTGGTGGGCTTTTTGTATCCATTACATAAATATATATGTGGTTTAAGCTTTCATACCAACAAATAGATAAACTAAAAATCTGGGCAATAATCTTAGCTTGCTTTTTAGTATTTAATGTTATAGTTTTTTACCAAATAAAAAATGAGGGATTAGGAAATGGTCTTTTGCCACAATGTATTAATTCAGCAACGGAGAGGTATGTAGCTTTTTGGAATACAGAATATTCTAATGAGTTAGCGCAGGACGCAATTAATGAGGCAGAAATTGCCTATGAGATAGATAAGGAAAGTTGTTACAGACAATATTTACCTGATCCAATCAAAGAGCAAGTTTTTAAATAAATTCAAACATAAAATTCCTAGTATTCAATAATTAAGAAAATAAATCACATCGACAAAACGGCAAGACTACAATCATAAACACATGTAGGAGCTTTAATTTAAGCCATTCTTGTAGTACAATTCACGGAATGGCTCGAAATGAAGTACTAGAAAAATTAAATATGTTTTTGTCTAAACATAATCCTTTCACGGAAGAAGCTCATGTGGTGTATTTTATGGTGCAAATACGTAAGATCCTTGAACATGATGGGGATCATTGGAGGGATGGAGATTTTACGATGTTACGATTTTATTGTGATTGGACAGTTCATACCAAGAAAACTGGCATAACTAAAAATATAAAAAATATTATGGATGCCGTTTTTACAGACGTGAAGAATCAAATTGAAAATCCAGCAATAACAGAATCTATGTCACCAATAATGAGATTTTCTTATATGAAGCATCTTCGTGTCGAAGTACTAGAGTTTCTTCAAAAAAACGATATCAATTCATCCATTACTGAGGATACAACGTGGTTATATTTTGTCGGTCTTCTTGTCAAAGTTTTAGAAAATCAACCAATCAATAATCCAAATGAAAATATTTCTCTTTTCACTTTTATTCCATCCGCTGATAGGTGTGTGAGTGGTATTGTTAAATTTACTGACTCCGTTAATGGATATGACCATTATAAATTTTCTAATGCATATTAATGAATTATGGAAGAATTTTTTCCAAAAGAATTTATATCGGGTAGCATCACTAGTCAAGAAGAGCTTGATGGTGTATTTTTAAAATATCCAAAGTTGGCAAAGCCGTATATTGCAATTGCGCTGGCAAAGCCAGATATTAGAGAGTGGTATGAAAAACAGTGGCCTATTGTTAAGGAATTTTTAGATAAAGATTTTCTTGCAAAATTTAAGACAGAGGATGAATATATTGCACGTTCATGGGAATTTCATTTAGCATCTGTATTTAAAAAATATAATTTACCATTACAAGAAAAAACATGGGATACGGGGCCCGATTTTTGTATAGTGACTACAGGTGGTAAAAAAATTTGGATAGAGGCTATCGCATGTACACTAGGAACCATTGATCCAGTTGCACCGATGCCAGACATGCTTCCTGGTGTACTATATGATTTTGGTGGTAATATTGAAGATATTAATAGACCAAGGGCTTTACGTATTACAAATGCAATAGCCACAAAACTAGAAAAATATAAAAAATATCAAGACGATGCCGTATCAAAAGACGACTGTTTAATGATCGCAGTTAGTGGTCAAGCTATTCAACATCACTCCGAACCGAATATGTTGTTTAAATATGCCGTATTCGGACAAGGTCCTGATGTTCTGGTAAAGGTGCCTGGAAGAGATAAGTTGCAGGAAGGTTATTACAAGCCGATACCTATAATTATAAAGCACACAGAAAATAAGCAACAAGACATACCTCCGCACTTTATGGAAATGGAAGAATTTACTAGTATTGGTGCAGTTATATATTCTGGTAATAGCGCTTATAATAGCTGGATGAATGATTACAATATAGGCGATGACTTCTTATTTGCTTATCATATCAATCCTGCTAATCCGATACCTGAAGACCTGTTTAAGTTTGGTACAGAAATAAGAAAAAACATAACAACCAGTACAATATCAAGCAAGCAACAAAATTAATTAATACCAACATGAATTTAATAAATAATAGACAAAATCTAAGAAAACAGGTGCTCAACTACCATTACGAACTTTCTGGTGGACACACCTTGAAGCTGATCTTAAGATCTGAAATCGCAAAAAAAATTGGGCTAGGTGAAGAGGGTTATAATAATCAAGAATTAATTACAGCTATCCAATATTTAGAAAATAAGGGGTTTCTAAAAGTGCAAACAAATATGCAAGACTCTATTACAGATTATGGGATTGACGAAGTTGAGGACGGGTTTCCCAGCCTATTTGGAGTACTAGTATCCAGTGATGAAACTAGTCCTATCGTGGAAAAAATGGAGGATCTTCTAGGGTTTATGAATGATGCTATAAACAAATGCGAACGAGGTTTATTAGAGGCTGTTCCATTGTCCGAATTACTCTACAAAGTTGAATTGGATATGGCGGAAGTGGCTCAAAATCTTGAAGAAACTTGGCAACTTAAATGTAAAAAACTTACGCGGCAGATGAGAATGGAGCCTAAATCGGGCGTTTTTATTTCCAATTCAAACGAAGCATCTGAGAAATTCAAGCCTTGGATGGAGTTAATAAATGAGATAGCTGAAACTTTAACAGGAGAAAAACCCCGTATTTCTGAATCTTATCTTAGTACAGGAACTCCGTACACAGCTAGAAAAATATTGCGTCAGATTCTTTTGCTTGCCAAATCAAAGCTTGTTGTTGTAGATAATTTTCTGCATCCAGAAACAGTTATACTCATTAATGACTGCTTGCAAAACAATCCAAATCTAGAAATTAAGTTTCTAACAAGAGACAATTCGACAAATAGAAATTTTGTTAGTTTTAGATCAGACTACCTACTGTTACAACAGCAATATACAAGAGCTATCATAGAAGCAAAGACAAACAATCAGTGTCATGACAGATTTATTATTATAGATGACAGTGATGTATATCATTCTGGTCATAGTTTTCACGATCTCGGAAAAAAAGGAAGTCACGTAAATAACATAACTGATGAACCATCAAAACAAAATTTTCTTAAAGATTTTAATAACTGGTGGAATACCGGGAATAATTTATGACATATGCTTTAGCATGGAAATCAAAAAATGAGGCATACCTAGCAGCTGACGTGCTCTTACAAGTTAGAAAAGGTGTCAGGTACCTTTTATCATGATGTAATACGAGTATAGGAAGAATACCAAGAGTAGATGGAAATATAATATATCATGTTATTAAAGTCCATGGGACCAAATTTCATAGGATTATCCTGTGGGACTGATTTTTATTTATAGTTTTCTCCATAGGACTGTCCTATGGAACTTTGGTATTCAAAATATGATTTAGAGGATTGTTTTAATATCAATACTCAAACAATGAATAGATTTATAAAAGAAGGTGTCTTAAAACCTCGTATTATCCCAAGTCCAGGAGGAAGAGTCCATAAACATATATTTCTAATTAAGGACAATAAAGGCACTTTGCCACCAAAAAAACTGACAAAATCAAGATCAGTTAAAATAACAGAAGACGGAAAAGAATATATACGTTCATATCCTTGGTATAAGTTTGAGGATCCAAATATAGTCTTGAAAGATTATAAAATAATGGATCACTTGAGAGTAACTAATGAAGAAAGACAATAAAATATGAATGAAGAAATAAAAAATATTAAAAAATCTATAGAATCTTTTTCGGATTTTGATAAGAAGAAAGAAATAAAAAGACTTCATGAAGATAATATGTTTAACAAAGGTCATTCTAAGATTCTAAGTTCTTTTGATGAAATGATGACATTGGCAAATAGGTTAGGGTTAAATATTAAGATATTGGTAAATCAAGAGAGAAAAGTGCAAGAGATGCCTGCCTTTAAAAATACAAAATCTGGAAGATATCCAGATGAGGTGCAGATTGAAATGAAAAAAGCAGATCAGTTAGACAAAGAGGTGAAAATTGATTTTAAAGCTCTTTATTTATTTTCTAAAATTTTCTTAGACATCTATGTTAAATTCCTTTACTTTATTAATCCTGTAGACGGAATTAGGAGTGGTACAGTTGAAAAGTTTTTAAATAGTATAGATAAAAGCTCAGATTCATTCTATAATGATCTTAAAAAATACCTTGGGGGTATTTCTTTTGAAATCCTAGATAAATTAACTTTCTATAGGAGCAAAAAAATAGAGCATTCTAAGATATTAAATGAAGATGTATGGTTTATGAATAATATGAGGGGAGGGATAGAAATTCATCACATTGATAGAGGTAATGGAGAAAAACAATCTACGATAAGTCCACGTGAATTATTGGGTTTAATAGATGATTTTTCTTCCACTACTTCTAGTTTCTTTATTAAAAATAAGGATAAAATTAGTTAATAGATATTTAAAATAGGATATCTTGAATAATTTAAATGGAACACATCCAAATATACCAATATGGTGTGCCATTTGTTCCATTCAAAGTGACTGAGGTGCGTCAAAATATCTTAACAAATGCTCCAAGAAAGCCTTTAACGGTCTAGAGGTTTTGGGTACTGGACCCACATGCGGAGCA
>CAZTTV010000054.1:0-4677 GCA_964616385.1 uncultured Candidatus Saccharibacteria bacterium
ACATACTCATCTTTTGTTAAATAACTTCTTGCAAATTCTCTTAACTCATCTTTGCCGACAAATGCTGTTTCTAATATATCTTTATCGATAATCATATTCACTGGAATATTACTTTCATCAACATAGCAACTTAAACTTCCAAACTTGTATTTAATTGCAAATTCAAAAGCCTTATCAAATTCTTTAATTGATTTCTTGAAGCCACCAGGATACATTTCAAATGTATTTTTTACTTGTATATACATACTCAAGTATCTTAAGTAATTGTCGTCTTTAATACGTTTAGCTTTATATGAACCTTGAAACAACCTCCCTGTCTCCTTGTGTTTTGCATTAAAATATCCTGACATACTATTGCCGATTTTTTTCATAAACAAACTTATACCACCTTCTTTAATCTCTTTAAGTAAAAGATGGAAGTGGTTTTCTACTAATACAAAAGCAAGAATTTTTACAATCGGTTCGCGTGTAGGCCATTCTGACGGCCATACTAGCTCTGTATAAAAACTACCACCAAGCAATTCTTTGGCGTGTTCAAGTGCTCTTGGTATAGATGTTTTATGATTAAAATAAAAAAGCATCTGTAAAAAGTGCCATCTATCCTTTTCGTCTCGCACTATTTCCTGCTTCCTATTCCCACGATTATATACATGAACATAATCGTCAACAAAAAATGGATCTTTTCTCATTGATATTATTATACTTTTTTACTAATTATAGGTCAAACCTATTACAGTAATTATAGGTTTGACCTATAATTGCTGTAATTTACTTTCTATGTTTAGGTGTGACCCAAAATCCCATATATTTTCCAAACATTAAACGTATCTGTGCATCAAGTCCTGGGATTGAACCGAAGAAAACCATAGTGATGGGTACAAGCACCCATTGCAGTAACATAAAAGCCTTGTGTTTATTATTTTTCCCTTCTGGTATTTTTGGAAGAAAACTCATAGACATTATCGCTGATAAAAATAATCCTGACATTGCCAAAAACATTAAATCTCTAGTAATAATTGGCAGATTATATGCAAGAATAGTTTCATTAAATTGTTTTCCACCAAGTATTATTGGTAACCAACCTAATAAAAATATCATCAATGGGTTTGTTGCTAAAGACCAGAAACCTTCTATCTGCATAAAACTCATTTTTATTTTTTTAGAGCGTGGTATTGCATCATTTTTTATAAAAGAGAAAAGTATGTATGGGACATTTTCCACACCCCATGTCCATCTTCTTTGTTGTTTGTATATATTTTTTGCTGTTTGCAAAAAAGTCTCTGCGAGATTTGCATCCAGAGAAATAGGATACGACAACGGAACAACTGTATACTCACCATCATATGCGACATACGCATTCCAAAATATTCTTGAGTCTTCTGATACCATATTTTTTTGCCAATACCCTATTTCATAAAGTGCTCGGAAGCTAACAGAGTGTGAAGAAAAAGTTGCAAGACGCTCTGGACGCTCTTGCTGTATCATCTGCCAAAATGTTCCAGATGTAGCTACTACTCGTGACAATGCGGGAGACTCCCAAATATTATTATTATATAGAGGTACAGGCTGGAATGACGACCTATATGGATTTTCTGCTGTTAAAAAATTCCAAGTAAGACATAAAAAGTATTGCGGATAAACAACAGTATCTATATCAAATGCTGATACTATTACATCATCATAATTTATATTATTTTTATCTAAAATTTCTACACGTACTTTTTCTGCCGAATATGCAATATTCGAACCTTTACCTGCCATTTCTCCAGGAATATCTTTTGGATGTACTGTAATAGAAAAATATTCAAACTTGTCTTTATATTCTTCTTTAAGCTTATTCGCTATCTCTTTTGCGCTATTACCAGCTCTCTCTTCAGAAGCAAGCACAACTGCCATTTTGTTTTTATTCCATTTTGTATTTACAAGAGATTCAATACTAGATTTTATAGTATCTTCATTTTCATCGTAAAAAGGCAAAATTACAAGATGCAAAATATTGTCATACCTTATATTACTCAAACGCTCTGACCAATCTAACTCAGTATTATGCTTCATTCTTTTCCAATTTTGACGCAAATGTGCTGATAAATATATTGTTTTAAGGAGCCAATATAAATCAAATGCTATTATAAAAAAAGCAGCATATATAGGGAGAAATGCAGAAATAAATACTATACCTACTAAAGTACCTACTGAAAGCGTTCCGGGTAATATTTCTAAAAAACGATATAATACCTTATCTTTTCCAGTTAAATCAGATGCTCTACCTACGTGGAAATATGGGGAGTTTTTGTATCTCATTTAGACAGATTAGTACAAATTAGCATTAAATACAAATATAAGATTGCGTATAGCACTTTATAATAAAAAACCATACTGGAGTATGGTTTTTTATATCTTGAGCCACCCGTCGGACTTGAACCGACAACCTACCGCTTACAAAGCGGTTGCTCTACCAATTGAGCTAGGGTGGCATTTTATTTAAAAATCATCAATCATTAATAGCCTGCTTCTTAATACTATTTTTGTGTTCCGTGATGTCTTTCAGGTACAGCGATGCAGATTTTTTTTCAGACCCCACAGACCTTTTGCCGTCTATCATCTTTTTTATCATTGTCGCGTTAGACCTTTCAACAATAGTACTTGTGACTCTTATTAACTTATTTCTACACCATGGTAAATGTTTTTTGATTACAAAAAATACCTTATTTACATATTTCTCACAAAAATTATATAAGACTTCTGGATATTCATCATCACTATAAATATTCTCTGATAAAAAGACTTTGTTTTTTTTAATCTTCCACAAGTGATAAGCAAAAATTGCCATCATTCCGAGAAAAGAAATACTTACAATTAAATATAATATGTACATAATATCTATTTTATATGCTGTTACATTATACAGCAAACTTCACAAACCTTGATATCTCTGTCTTCTCTCCAAATTTCTGTATAGCTTGTTCTACTAATTGAGATACTGTTATGCTCGGATCTTTTATAAATTTCTGATTTAAAAGTACCTTTTCTCCAAAATATGCATCCATTTTACCTTGAAGCATCTTCTCTTTTATATCGTCACTCTTGCCAGCACCATTGTCTGCAACCTCTTTTGCAAAAACCTCCCTCGCTTTTGTTTTGTCTTCTTCTGTTATATCTTCACTTCTTAAAAACTGCGGGTCACTTGCTGCAACATGCATAGCTATATCATATGCCAACTTTTTAAAATCCTCATTTTTTGCAACAAAATCAGTCTCACAATCCAGCTCTATCATAGCCCCAACTGCTCCTGTGCCGTGTATATAAGCCTGTACGACACCTGCTCCAAGCTCTCTGTCAGCCTTTTTTGAAGCAATAGCACTGCTTTCTTTTCGCAACAAAATTGCAGCCTTCTCAGCATCGCCATTTGCTTCTTCAAGTGCACGCTTACATTGCATAATAGATACACCTGTTTGATTTCTAAGCTCTTTTACTTGTTCTGTTGTAACCATAATTTAAATTTTAAAATATATAAAATTACTAAAATATAACTATTATAAATATAGATTTAAAAAATATTTATTTCTCATCAGCCACTATTGTTTCTTTTGCTTCTCTTGTTTCTTTTTTATTCTGTCCTTCTTTGCGTGCATCTAACATTTCATTTATAAAATATTCAATACTTGCCTGTGAAGCATCGTTTGCAACTATTGGATAATCAATATTATTTATATCACAATCTGACGAGGACAAAGATATTATAGGAATATTTTTTATTAAAGCCTCTTCTACTGCGGTTTTTTCATGTTTTGAATCCACAACAAATAACGCCCCAGGGAGTCCTTTCATGGAAACTATACCACCAAAGTTTTTTGATAGCTTTTCCATTTCTCTATCCATCATAAGTTGTTCTTTTTTTGTATATTTCTCAAGATCCCCTGTTTCTTTAAGTTGTGTAAGCTCAGTCAACCTTGAAACACGCTTTTTTATCTCACTAAAATTAGTCAAAGTACCACCAATCCATCGCTCAGAAACAAATGGTATATTTAATGCTCCCATATCTATAATCATTTTCTTCGCTTCGGGTTTTGTACCAACAAATAAAATTTGTTTGCCGTCTGCGATAATACTACTTGCAAACTCTTTTGCTCTATCAAGGTCTTCTGTTGTTTTTTCAAGATTTATTATTTCTGTACTATTTTTCTTACCAAAAATATAACTTTTAGTTGATGGATGTCTGCGAGATTTTGAACGCCCAAAATGAGCACCTACACTAAACATGGCATCTATCACTGGGTTATCTCCTTTTTTTGTTTTATCTTCCAAGGTCATTATCACGAAAGTTTAGCAGAAATTGAATATCTATGCAAGATAATCTTAGAAGTTCTTAAAGCTAGGTTTTATAAAGCCTACATTCAGAATAATATTTACATATCTAGTTATCCCTCCACTTACTCCCTTAATTGACACTGTATATACACCAGCACTTGTAGTTTTTGGTACAGTAATTTTAAATGAAGACCCTCGACTATATTCCCCTGAGCTCAGTAACCCGTCACTAAACACAAAACTAGAGCCAGAAATAGGTGGGGTTATGCTATTTACAGACAGAGTAACTCCTCCTGCGAATGTTGCATTCGGTGTTACTGTCGTAGTTGCAAAACCAAAATCTGACTGTTGTTCTCCTATAATCGTTAT
>CAZTTV010000055.1:0-1244 GCA_964616385.1 uncultured Candidatus Saccharibacteria bacterium
TGCGTAATAGTTACGATGTAAGGAAAAGCAAAATTTTGCATTCGGTCAATAGCCCCTTTCTTCAGAGCTATAAAAAAATAGCACACATATTTTTACGTCCTTTTCCTTTTTGCAATATCTTTAGAGTAAGGGAACTTATTTTATATACTGATTTGAAAGAGGTTAACATTATAGTAGCAGCAGTAAAGAAGGTTAAGACCAAAGATCGGTTGGCTATGAATCTGCTGTATACTAGATATGTAAAGGAGATGTTAACACTGTCGTTTAGGATGGTCAATAGCATGGAGGAGGCAGAGGATATTATACAAGAGTCATTCCTAACCTCTTTTCAGAAAATAGATCAATTACAAGACCCTAACAATTATTCATTTTGGTTGAAAAGAATTGTTGTTAATAACAGCATCAAGGCTTCGAAGAGTAAAATTTATTTTAAACCAATAGAAGATGATAATTATGAAGATGAGCAAGAAGAAGAAAGATGGTATGAGCATATAAAATTTGAAACCATTAATGCAAGTATCCAAAATTTACCAAATGGATGTAGAGATATTCTCACTTTATACCTTCTGGATGGGTTTAAACATAAAGAAATAGCCGACCTATATGACATATCTATTTCAACCTCTAAAAGTCAGTATAGGTATGCATTAAAGCTTTTAAAAGAACAGTTAATAGGACAAATATGAATGATTTCGAAAAGTATTTAAAGGAGAACAAACAGAAGATGGATCTGACTCAAGTTAACCCTAAAATTTGGGATAAAATTGAAGAGCGTGCACTCTCTAATTCCGAAAGGAGTAATGGCTATTGGTATTTAAAGCTTGTTGCCTCTTTTGCAGCAGTCTTTCTGATTGGATTTGTTTTATGGGAGTCACAATTAACTGATGACAAAGTCGAAATCCCAGTCGAGTTATTTGCAGAATACGGCTTTGAAGATAACAATGTTGAGGAAACCCTGGAGTATAAAATTGACTTAATAAGTAACACGCCATTTCCGGTTTTGTATGAGGATAATTTCCAACAGCTTTATAATCAGATAAAGTACCTGGATGAAGTCTATAAACGTGATGTGGCATATATAAAACAAAAGGATTATGATGAGAATATTGCCAAAGAAGTATTGACCTATTATAAAGCCAAAAGTGATATTCTGGACAAAATTATTTCTGAAATTCAAAAAATAAACGATAATGAAAAGATATATAAAATTACCAGTGAAAAAGCAACCATTGCCATATAGAAAG
>CAZTTV010000055.1:1254-4582 GCA_964616385.1 uncultured Candidatus Saccharibacteria bacterium
AGATTAGTGTGACTTTACTGCTCGTATGTTTAATAACCTTAAGTAGTAATGCCCAAAAGGTTAACAGAACCTATGTTAAAGAGATTGATGTTTCCCACAACGTAATCATAAAAACTAACGGACCACAGTCTGTTAACGTTACAGGGAAAGGAGCTATCAATACACGGCAATCAGGTATCAAGTACATTGTGTCGGGTAGAGGTATTAAGCCTTACATATATGTTATAAACAAAACATTGAGAATCAATACTTGGAAGCATAACAAAGTTAAACAGGTGGTAGATGTAGCTTTGGAATGCGAAAACAATACTCAACAGCGGAATCTTTTAAATGCATTAGAAATTCAGCTTCAAGAGGATGCTGCAGGTCAAGTAATGATAAACTGTGAATTGAACATTAAGCAATTTAAGATTTACAATAGTTTTTTTGGTGATGATGATAATAAAGTGATACTTACTGATGGAAAGAAATACCAAATTAGATATATGGAATTGACAACTAGCTTGTTTATCCCTGAAAGCAGTAAATTGATTTTAGATACCAATGGGACAGATATAAATATTGACAATCATAGGGGAGATATAAATTTAACCATGAAAAGAGGCAGCTTTATAGCGAAAAAGATAAATACCTTAAACGCTAATTTGGAAACTGTAAAAGTAGATATACAGCAACTGTTGTCTGGAGACTTAATAATAAAAAACACCAAGTTAAAATTAGCGGAAGCCAAAAGACTTAAATTAAGGACTTCGCTGTCTACCATCAACATAGCAAAATCTAACACGCTGCTAATTGATGAGTCAGTTAATGATAAGTATATCATAAAGAATCTTGATGATATGATAGTTGAAGAATCACTTTTCTCAGAGTACAAAATTTCTATGGTCAATGGTACGCTAGAAATGAAAACTAAAAACAACGATGTTGTTGTTGACGGGTTTGGCAAAAACGCCTCACGAGTTTCTATAAAAAATCAAAATGGGGTCGTCCAATTAGATCTTGATAATTTAACGAGTTATAAGTTATCCTGCAATCAAATCTCTCAAAGTACCTATAAATTACCAGACAAGCTAAATAGATTAGTTTCGAAACATGATCGAGCATTATATTCCTTGGGAATGGATCCATATCAGAGCAGTATCGATATTGACTGTAAACAATGTGAGGTGACCATTCGGTGATATTTAGCTAGTCCCTAGATTCTAAAAAAAATTGATGAAATACAATATTCTACCAAAGTAGAACAGTAACAACTATGTCTATATAAAATAAAAGTTTAATCAAAAAATATAAAATTATGAAAAATTTAAGAACAATGAAAGCACTAATCTTAATGCTCATTATCGGCACATTATTAAGTGCGAATAGTTTTGCACAGCAAAAAAATGAGGCGCTAAATAACCTATTTGAGTCAAGGTATGAAAATGAAAAATCCGGTGCTTCAGTATTAATTTCAGAAAAAGGAAAGATTATTTATAGTAAACAATTTGGATTAACCGATGTGGAAAGTAATACGCCAATTACAGAAGATACAAAGTTTGCTATTGGCTCTATTACAAAGCAATTTACTGCAGCAGCTATTTTAATACTTCAAGAGCAAGGTAAAGTAAGTATAAACAAAAGTTTAGGAACCTATTTGCCAGAGTTTGCAACGAAAAATTATGAAGGAGTAACAATTCAACATTTATTGACACATACTTCTGGTATTCCATCTGATAATGATGCAAAAGAAATAAGCAAAAACTTTAAAAATAATATGCCACCACGAGAAATTGCGAATGCGATAAAAAACGAATCTCTTTTATTTAACTCGGGAGAGAAGTTTGACTATTCAAATAATGGCTATATATTATTGGGTCTGGTTATAGAAAAAGTGTCTGGACTATCCTATGCTGATTTTCTTAAAAAGAATGTTTTCAGACCACTCAAAATGAAAAACACCACTGTTTTTTCTCATCAAAAGACTATTGATGGTAGGGCAAAAGGACATACAAAAGATGAAAATGACGTGTTGAAAAACATCACTTATAATTCATCTTCTTTTGCTGCAGGAGCAATCGTAAGTACAGTAATAGATTTAAATAAATGGGCGACTGCGTTATTTTCAAAAAAAGTAATAAGTAAAGAGAGTCTTGTTTTAATGTTAAAAAACTATTCGCTTAACAATAATGAAAAAGTGAACTTAGGTTTTGGATGGGAGCATAATGAAGTTAGAGGTTTGAAAACTTATGAACATTCGGGATTTGAGCCAGGTTTTAAAGCCAATGCAATATACGTACCTGAAGAAGAACTTTATATTGTTGTATTGCAGAACAGTGAAATAGGATCTCCAACACCAACATCTATAAAAGCAACTGCAATAAGCTTAAATAAACCGTACCCTGCTAAAAGTATTGCAAAAAAACTATCAACAGAAGCTTTGGAGAATATCATAGGGACGTATCAATTAAGTAGCGGAGATAAAAGAGTTATTGGGAAAAATGATAACGGTTTATACTACAAAGCTTCAGGAGGTAGGGAAAGACAATTGTATATCTATGATGACAATACGTTATTTTTTGAAAAAGAATATGTTCAACTTCATTTTGAAAAGAACGGCACAGAAAAAATAATTACCTATAAGAACAGAAATTATAGTGCCCGTCTATTGAAAGTGTCCAATGATGTGCCAAAAGAAAATGTTGCTATTTCTATACCAATAACAACACTTAAAAAATATATCGGAAGTTATAAATCAGAGCAATTTACCATGAAAATTTCATTAGAAAACGGAAATATTTTCGCACAGCCAGAGGGTGCAGATAAATTAATGCTACAACCCAAAGGTGAAAATAAATTCTTTATCAAAGAACTTGGTGCTGAAATAGAGTTTGTTTCTGATAATACAAATGCGGTAATATATATTAATATTTTACTAGAGGGAAATGTAATGAAAGGTGTTAAAGTAATTAACTAAAATAGCTGAAAAATGAGGAATAATAGAAAGATAAAAAAAATCGTAAAGGTTGTATTAATTACTATTGCAGTTCTTCTCACTGGATTTATCTCTTATGTTTTGAATGAAACAAAAGATGAAATAAATGCAGATATGAGTACAATTGATAGTAAACTTAAATCTTACTATAATGAGAAGGAAATGGCGGGATTTTCTGTTTCAGTATTCAATGCCGATAGTGTTTTTTACTCTCAAGGATTTGGTTTTTCAGATGTTGAAAATAAAGTGCCTTATACATCTAAAACACTC
The DNA here is from genome assembly GCA_964616385.1 of uncultured Candidatus Saccharibacteria bacterium. GTDB lineage: Bacteria > Patescibacteriota > Minisyncoccia > Phycocordibacterales > CAZTTV01 > CAZTTV01. The sequence goes on from CAZTTV010000055.1 coordinate 4,499, forward strand.
CAATATATCGCCTCTGTATCTAAAAGTGCCATAGGCGTATCTTTGATGAAGTTGCAAGAACTTGGATTATTACATTTGGATGAC
>CAZTTV010000056.1:0-4451 GCA_964616385.1 uncultured Candidatus Saccharibacteria bacterium
TAGGCGGCACCAAAAGCCGCAGTCCTACCATTAGACGATCTGGCAATGTATTTAACTCACAACATATAACTTACAACAAAAATAGTACTCGTGCAATCTAAATTTACCCTAAATGAGCACTGTCGTTCCATTGTTGTAATATCCATTTACCATCCCTCAATCTCACACGAGTAATTCCCGTATTCCATGTTTTAAAAAACTTATGAAAAGACAAGTAAGTTTCAGAATTTAGTCTGCCTCCAAAACACATAAGAGCTACTAAATATTTCGTAAACACACCGTGTGTAACTATAAGTATATTTTCCTCTTCCATTTTTTCAATAAACTCCAAAGACTTAACTGCTCTATTTTTTAAATCAACAAAATTTTCTTCATCAGAATAATGATAGTCAGGATTATGAAAATTTTTGTCAATATCAGTTAATATCTCGTTAGCCTCTGAACTAAAATATGACATCCCATAAACTTCTGTTGGGCGCTTCCTCTCAATAAATAGGTCGGATATGATTATCTCTCTTCCGGTTTTCTTTCGTATTATATTCGCAGTATCAAGTGCCCTAACCATTGGACTACTAATCATAATATCTATATGTATGTTGGATATCCTGTCCGCTATTGATCCTGATTGTTTGAATCCCTTATTTGTAAGTTTAGCTTCCGCTCCCATAAAAATTTTGGTGGCATTTGCCTCACTTTCACTATGTCTTATAAAATATATATTTTTATCACTGGGTGACATTTTTCATTTATTATAAGCTACCAACTATTAATTACTCTTTGCCTACAAGACTAATTATAGCAAGCTCAAGCGGTAAATGTGAAATGTGCGAATACCCTATTTCTGTATATGCATTCATTATTTCTTTTAAAACCCTAGATGATATATTCGATTCTTTATTACTTGCAATGTTTTGAAGAAAACTAAAGTCTTCTTCAGAAAAATCTTTCTCGAACAAACCTTTCGTATCTGGAGCAAAACGCAACAACAGTGTAGCACGCATTTTTTGTAATATAAGTTTTGTAAAAATCTTCATATCTACATTTTGCTCAACTGCTTTATTTATCATTCCAATCCCCAAGTTTACATCTTTTTTGCTAATTGATTCAATCACACTATTAACAATTTCTCCAGACGGAGCTCCTACAATAGTCTCCACCTCTACTACACTTATATTTTTATTCGTTGACGAACCAATTACTTTTTGCAATATGCCCATTGCGTCACGAAATGAACCATCGCCAAGCGTTGTAATCAAATCTGCTGATGAAGCTTCTATTGTGAATCCTTCTTTTTTTGCGACATCTAAAATCAAATTTTTAAGAATATTATGGTTTGGTTTTTTAAAAGAAAATGTCTGACATCGTGATACTACTGTATCTGGCAACTTTTGCATTTCTGTTGTCGCCAACACAAACACAACGTGCTTTGGCGGTTCTTCTAGTGTCTTCAAAAGAGCGTTAAAAGCTTCTTTTGTTAGCATATGAACTTCGTCTATAATATAAACTTTGTACGGAGACTCTAATGGCAATACTTGTACAGCATCACGTAAATCACGCACGTCATCTATGCCACGATTTGAGGCGGCATCTATTTCATAAACATCGTTCTTGCTAACACCTATATCTTCTGCAAAAATCCGCGCAATAGAGGTCTTTCCTGTACCACGAGTACCTGAAAAAAGATAAGCGTGGGAAATATTCCCTTGTTTAATTGCGCCCTTTAATACATCAACAATATGTTCCTGACCCAACACATCGTTCCATTTTAGAGGACGATATTTTCTATACAATGCAACATTATCTCTGCTATCTTTATTTACCATAGCGACAGTATATCAGAAAATTAAAGTTTAAAAAAATAGATAATTTAATGAAAGTATATTGATATATATTACCTTCTCCACCTCCTCCAAAGTATTACTACAAAATACAAAATCGCAAGCCCAATAAGTCCATAATACAAAAACAAATATTTTGATGTATATGATAAAAATGTTAAAGCCAAAAGTGAAGTATAGTTAAACGGAGTTCTGGCATCAAATCCATCTTTTTTAGGCTTATTATCCTTTTTTTCTTTTAGTATTTCTTTTTTAACTTTTAATATTTTTTTATTAGAAAATTCCCCTTGTTTTTTACGTGCAATCTCTGTAGCGTCAAAAACTTTCCTAGCTACACTTTTTACAACAGGCAACACGCTACCGTTAGCTACTTTTTTTACGTCTTCTATTCTACTAGATAATGGTACATTGTCAGAATTCGGTAATTTCTTAAGCGCTATATTTTCTGTTTTTGTTTTTTTAACATCTTTCTTTAATGGGTCTGTACCTAGTTTTAATTCTTCTACATCAGACACACCATCACCATCATCGTCTAAATCTTCTTTATTTCCAATACCATCTCCATCTGTATCTAAATCGACAAAAGACTTATTAGAAATAGATTTGTTGTCTGTTACAAGAATTGAAACTTCTTCACCATTAATAATTATCCTTGAATTTGAAATTTGTGCAGAGATATTATGATAACCTACAGTGGCAACCCATTTAATTTTTGCATCACCGACATATTCGCCTTTTTTAATATAAAATTTTGTAGAATCTAATAATTTTTTATCGTCATAAAATTTTACAATACCTAAAAAGTCGTATTCCCCACTACTCTTAATCACTGCGTGTATCAAAATATTATCCCCAGCAAAAAACTTTTGTTCTGAATACCATATATTTTGAGATACAAAACCTGTATTCGATAACTTTTTCCCCTCTGCAAATACATACGCTGGTGATAATACAGCTATAAATAAAAATAATATTGAAATTTTATAAAATATTTTAATCATACTTTTTTAAAAACTCACTTACTGTTCTTTCTACATCTTTAGCATTTTTTGAATCCATCAATTTAATACGTAGTTCTTTTGCCCCATCAAATCCAGTAGCGTACGCTTTATAATGTTTCTTCATTATCGCAAAATTTTTATCACTTACCAACTTTTTTTCAAAAAGTTTTGTATGTTCCACTAATATATTTAATTTATCTTTATCTGATTTAGGATGCACAGTTTCAGAAGATAAACTTTCAAATAACCACGGATTACCAAAAATCGCACGTCCTACCATTACACCGTCAACACCACTCTCGCATGCCTTTTCCAATCCATCTTGAATATTTGTGACATCACCGTTACCAATGACTACAACACCACTTTCTTTTGCCAACTCAACCGCACGTGCAATAGAATTCCAATCAGCAGAAACTTTAGACATTTCTTTTCTGGTGCGTCCATGCACTATGACAACATCTGGCTTTGCGCTTAATATTGCAGGTATCCAAGATTCTACTTCATTTTTATTATACCCGATTCTAGTTTTTACTGAGACAGGAATTCCACCCGCACCCTTTTTAGTAGCTTCTATTATTTCTTGCGCTAATTTTGGATTTTTTATTAAAGATGCTCCGGCACCCTGTTTCTCAATACTTCTATCTGGACATCCCATATTTATATCAATACCATCAAAACCAAGTTTTTTAATAAGCTTTGCAGATTCATAAAAATTCTCAGGTTTAGAGCCAAAGACTTGCGCCACAATGGGTCTTTGTTTTTCTGTATATTTTAAATCAACTAAAAGAGCATCTCGTCCCTTACTAACAAGTCCATCACATGACACAAATTCAGTATAAAACACGTCAGGCTTACCATATTTCGTAATTATTTCTCTAAAAGCGACATCCGTCACATCAGCCATAGGAGCAAGTACAAAAAAAGGTCTATTCAATTTCTTAAGTTTTTGCCAAAAGTTTTTCTTCATTTTGAAATAGTACCACACGCAACATCAACAACAAAAAATGAGTATTTAAAATAGCCTTTTATATTGGCTAAAGCCACTAAATACGACGGATTTAGTGGCTTTAGGAAGTTTTAGATTACTTCACAAACTTATATCAAAATGATATAAGTCCTACGCTCGGCTGACATGAAAATAAAACAAATTCATTTTTATTTTATTCTCACACACACTCACTTGAATTTATAAAACACCTTGTTACCAAAACGCAGGTCTATGTAATTTATTTTTTTATTTAAAGACAAAATACCAGAAAGTGCTGAGTCTAGGTTATCCAATACTGTCGCATAATCTTGATTTTTGTTAAAAAATATCTTACCTCCACCTTTTATATAAAAAGTATAATCACCTTCTTCACCAATTTTAAATGAAATAAGATTAAGACCAAGTTCATCTATACCACCACGCAACAAATTAACTTTTTTGAAATCTTGCTTATCTAAAAAATAATACCCTACTGGATTGTCGTACGCATTTTTTACCAAACCATAAAATTCAAAGAAAACATTTCCTGAAAAATATGGGGCTTTGGAGAATATGTATCCTTCACTATCTATAAAATAACACTGCCCTATCTCATCTGAATTAAAAATATTCTCACCACAA
>CAZTTV010000057.1:0-4422 GCA_964616385.1 uncultured Candidatus Saccharibacteria bacterium
GTATAGAATGCGACATAAATTCCCAAATTTAATAATAATTGGTGTCCATAAGGCTGGGACAACATCACTACATAGATACCTTGGCGAACATCCCGATATTTTCGCGTCGTTAATAAAAGAACTCCATTATTTTACTCCGCTAATTTACGGAGGCAGCTTGTCTTCAGTAGATACTTATGCTGCCCACTTTGAAAAATCATCTAATTCTAAAATTCGACTTGAGTCAAGCCCAGCCTACTTGTACGGGAAAGAAATAATAATAAACAATGTAAGAAAGGTGGCTGGTGATGTTAAGTTTATTGTTGTGTTGAGAGAACCAGTGCAACGATTTGTATCGTTTTATAAGCAGATGATTTCCAGTCTGCGTATAAATGAAAAAGAAACGATTGATGATTTCTTTGATAAATCTCTCAAGGCATTTTATGAAGAGGATTTAATGTCAGGGACGCCATATTACAGGTCTATCCGGGAAGGAGTGTATCTTAATTATATAAAACCATGGTTGTCTCTGGGGCGGGAACAGTTTCATGTGGTTTTCTTCAATCAAATAAGAGATTCTCCGCATCAATTACTATTAGAAATTTCTAATTTTTTAGGTATTGACGGTGGATTTTATGAAAACTATACTTTTGCAATTGAGAATAACAGCATGAAACCAAAGAATGTTGCAGCGCATAATATTGTTTATAATTTTTACATGAAATATGAAGTGTTTTTTAGAAAACATACTGCAGTGAAAAAAATTTTAAAAAGTATCTATGATACCGTCAATCATAAGGAGTTCTCTGATGGGTTATTATCTCAAGATAACATTGAATTGTTAAATGATATTTATTCTTTGCCAAATAAGCAGCTTGGGAGGTTGCTGAAAGACAGTGGGTATACCGATATGCCCACATGGCTCAATTAAGTAGCGTAACCTGCCCTTGCAGTTATTAAGACTACCTTAGTCTGCCGACATAAGCGCTAAACAAAACATTCAAGATAAGCTTGTAATATCAAATGTTGCCAAGATAGAGTCATCGGGGTCAAATGTCGTCTTACAAACGCACTCATTAATAACAGGTAAAAATCAGGAAACGGTACGTTCGGGTTTTATTTAACCCTGATCGTTAGTAGTCATATGAGAATATTGCAGGTGAATAAATTCTTTTATCTTAAAGGAGGGAGTGAAACGTATCTTTTTTCCCTCATAGATGGTCTGAGATCATCAGGGCATGTTGTGGCGGAGTTTGCTATGCATGACCCGAAAAACAAGCAAAGCGATTGGGAAGGATATTTTACCTCGTATGTTGACTACGATACTGAAAATTTAGGCAAGAAAATACAGTTTGCAGGTAAAATAATTTATTCTTTTGAGGCCCGTAAAAAGATTGATCGTCTATTGGATGCATTTAAACCGGATATTGTTCATTTGCATATCTTTCAGCATCAACTGTCTGCTTCTATTCTACCTGAAATGAAAAAAAGGAATATTCCAATAGTGTATACCGCTCATGATTTAAAGAGCGTTTGTCCAAATTATAAAATGCTTTCTAATAATTTAATATGTGAAGAGTGCAAAGGAGGAAATTATTATAACTGCTTTAAAAAACGATGTGTGAAAAATTCTTCCTTAAAGAGTATGGTAAATGTTATTGAAATGTATTTCCACCATTATAAAAAATATTATGAACTAATTGATATTATCATAACTCCAAGTAATTTTTACCGGAAAAAACTTGTTGAGTTTGGGTTTCCCGAAGAGAAGGTTATTCATGTTCCAAATTTTGTTGACGAGGATTTATTCTCTCCTACATATAATCATCATGGATATTTTATTTATTTAGGTCGTCTTTCTGAAGAAAAAGGTGTGTTGACCTTGCTGAATGCCATGAAGTTAGTGCCTTCTGGTAAGTTAGTGATTATCGGCACAGGGCCACTAGAGGAAGGTATAAAAAATAAGATATCTAGTTCAAATATATCAAACGTTAAGCTCGTTGGCTTTCAGACCGGTGAACCATTGAAACAGTATATTGAAAATTCTATGTTCTCTATTATTCCATCAGAGTGGTATGAGAATGGACCTATTTCATTGATTGAAAATTTTGCTTGCGGAAAACCTGTCATCGGTGCTGATATTGGCGGAATTCCAGAGCATATTTCTGATGGTGTAGATGGGCTTATTTTTAGTTCTGGGGATCATGTTGATCTGGCAAAGAAAATTAATATTCTTTTAACTGAAAAAGACAATTTATTTACCATGGGGCGGAATGCTCGTAAAAAAGTGGAAAAATTATATGGTAAGAACCGTCATCTGGGTAAAATCATAGGAATATATGAGCAGATTGTTCATTGAGTCGGAAATGCGTAATTAATGTCTGCTGAGATCTGAGGTTAGGTAATATGCGTATCGCTCTTTTTGGTGTTGGATTTTTTCCTCATAAAACAGCTGGCGAAAAAAATTTCTATCTCCAATTGATCCCCCTGTTAAAAGAACGATTTGATGATGTAATAGTTATTTCAGTAAATGATCAGCCAGGTGAGCTCTCTACTTTAAAAACAGATACAGGTCCGGTCATTATTTATAATCTAAAGCGACCTTTACATTTTGGTGATTTGTCTCGATTCTATGGTGTTACGAAGGGAGTATTTCACTACCATCATCGCCATGGACCCGTACAGGAACTTGTTGAGAAATTTTTTACGATAGCCTTGCATTCTTTCAGAATAAAAAGGCTTATAGAGAAACATAAGATAGATTTAATTTATTTTATGGACAATTTTGGGTTTGGTATGAAGTATCTTAAAATGATTACAGGAAAAAAAGTGGGGTTTGCGGCAGCTAATTATGAACCTCGGACGATAATCTACGATAGAATGCAAGCCTATTTTCTAAAGAAACTAGATGTTATTGTAACATATTCTGATGCCTATAAAGACATATTAACAGGCCTGCAAGTAAATCCTGCAAGGTTACACACGGTTCACTGGGGAGTGGACACAGGTATGTTTCAGGTCGTTGGCGATAACAAGAAAGAAGACCTTCGAGGTAAACTAAGTTTAAAGAAGGATAATTTTTTAATTTTATGGACTGGTTACATTCAGCAACTTCAGGAACATGACTACTACAAGACCATTGCATGTGCTAGAGAAATTATTCAAAATGATCCTAATGTAGAATTTATTTTTTGTTTTAAACCTGAAACATACAAGGAAAAATACGGTAAAGAATCCGGTGCTCAACTGACCGTCCTGAACGGATATGAGGATTTTGGAAGTTTGGTCAGTTCAGTTGATCTATTATTGTCCCCTATACATAAACTTAATTCTACAGTATCTCCACCATTGACTTGGACGGAAGCAATGTCAAGAGGAGTGCCTGTGCTAACAACAAATGTGTTAGGGGTTGATGAAATCATCAACGATAATGTTGATGGATTTATTACGTGTAATTATAATACATTGGTTAACGACGTTGAACGTGTAATTGAGATGGGTATTAGCAAAGAAATGCGTGCTGCGGCAAGAAAAAAAATATGTGAGAACTATAACATCAAATTGATAGCTGATCGCTATTTAGAAACATTTCAAGAGAAGGTGTGATGGAAAAGTATGATGTTAAGGAAATTAAATCAGGATGGCAAAATTCAGACGTTGCCAACACATACAACAATAAACGTTTTTCTAGCATCAGTGGTAGGTTAAGTGACTGGCTAGATAAAAGGGCTATTAAAAAATCTATTGCCTCCTTGCCGAAGACAATGAGAATTCTTGATATGCCTTGTGGTACAGGAAGGATATCTCACTGTCTTCTTTCTTTAGGGTACAACAAAGTAACATGTGCTGATATTTCAGATGATATGATTCAAGTCGCTTCCTCTATGCTAAAGAATTTTCAGGATGTTACATTTCATAGAGTTGATGCAGAGAACACACCTTTTGGAAATGCATCATTTGACGCTATCGTATCAATACGTTTTATGGGGCATATTCCAAAAGATATACGAATAAAAATTTTAAAAGAAATGGGTCGGATATGCAAAGGAAATATTATAATTGAATATCCTGTTACAAATCCATTTGCACGACGTATTAAGAAGGTATTTAAGACCTTTACTGTAGGGAAAAAGCTTCCTTCTCAGTGGAGATGGCATTATTTAAGTATGGCAGAAGCAAAGCAAGAAGTTACAGAAGCAGGATTGGTGACACAAAATGTTGTACGAAAGTTCTCCTATATTTCTGAGTCAGCATACTTCTCAATTAGTAATGCATAGCTGCATAGTTTGGTCCGTGGGGGAAAAATAGGTTCTTGTTAGTTACTCTGTTTCTCTATCAATCTTCCTTAAAATCTCCGGCCTGCCCTACTACAATCCCACGGAGTACCTAATAACAACAAACGGGCGAATAGCAGCATTCTGGTTTTCGGATGCAGCAAAGGTC
>CAZTTV010000058.1:0-4413 GCA_964616385.1 uncultured Candidatus Saccharibacteria bacterium
ACGAGTAGAAATATAATAGCATATTTTATTTCTACTCGTCGCCATTTCTCCATTTCTTCGCGAACTTGGCGCTACGCTCGTGGTAACTTAGAAAATGTGTCGAAAAATCTATGGAATCAACTTTTTATATGTTCTTGGGAAAGGCACTGCATCTTGAACCATGTCCATATCTAGTATTTTCGCAATCAATCGATCAATACCTATACAAAAACCACCGTGTGGAACAGCTCCATCTACTATAGAAATATAAAACTCATAATCACGAGCATTTATTCCCGAAAGTTGCATCGACTTTCTTATTTTATCACCATCGGTTTGTCGTATTGCACCACTTACAATTTCCCACCCACCAACAATCACATCAAAAGTCTCTGTCAGCCCTTTAGATTTATTTTTAGTATAAAATTTTTTAATAGTATCGGGGTAATCTTTTACGACAAAAATATCGTTACCATATTGTTTTTTTACTAGCTGTCCAAGATTTGATTCGCTCACAAGCCCAAGATCATCACCAAGAGTCACTGGACTACCATTTTTTCGCAACATATCGACTGCCTCGTGATATGTTAATATCGGTATGTTGTCTACTTCAGGAATAACTAAATAGCGTTGTAAATCAAAAGTTTCTACAATTTTGTCATTAGATTTTTTTATTATTGAGCAGGCTAGGAAATAAAGCTCTTTTAGATTTTTTGGATTATTGAATTCAATATCAAGCCCGATAGATTCTTGTAAATGCCTATATGACTCACTTTCTTCTTTTCTCCAAAATGGACCTATCTCATAAACTTTATCCATCCCTGAGGCTACGAGTATTTGTTTATATATTTGGTTAGATTGACGCAAAAAAGCAGTGGTTCCATTAATCCAGTCCACATTGATTGTTCCTCCCTTGTCGATCTTAGGTGGATCGGTTGAAATTCCCACAATATGAGGAGTTGTGACTTCTATAAAATTTTCATTATGTAAATATTCTCTTATGCTATTTATCAACTCTCCTCTTTGTTTTATTAAATTAATTTTCTTTTCATCAAGTTTTAAAGTGTGATTCTTTTGTTTGTAAATATACTTTTTCCCAATATTTTTATTTATCGTATTTATAACAGTATTTAATTTGCTCTGTATGACAACTCGCACTTTACTAATCTCTTTTTTACGAAGTTGAGTGTTTTGTTCGGCTATTTTTGATAATTCACTAATATCAACTATCGCATTTAGTTTTTCATTCAAAATCGGAGGTGAAACAAGATCTACAAAATAGATTTTTGAAGTGTCTGGTATTGTCTTTATTAATCTCTCGACAATTTTTTTAGTATTCTCATTATTATCTAGCGCCACCACAACAGAGCTAATATTATTGGAAATTATAAGTTTATCAAGAGATAAATAATGCACAGATATTTCATCGAGATTCTCCTTTTTAATATCAATAGGAGTACGATTTAAAATATATACGGGCAAAAATAGTTCACGATTTAATATTTTAGCAATAAGTTTTCCGGATTTTCCGTAACCAACCAAAAGAACACTCTGCTTTTCCTGGGTATTTTGCGCAATAAGCTCGCATGCAATTCTTTCAAGTGATATATTCCCATTAAAAAGACTTGTTCTTAATTTGCAATCCGCAACAATCTCAGTTAGCCATTTTGCAATAGTCTTAAGAACTTCAATGCCACCATGGATTCCTGAAAGCAACCCATTATTTATCTGCTTTGAAACTTGTGAGTCCCCAATTGTGACACTATGTAGCCCAACAACACACTCTGCTAAAAATTTAAGAGCGTCAATATTATGGGACATCTTAATATCTCTTGTCATATCTAAAATTCCCTCTTTGGAGTTTTTATCCCATGTCGCCAACAATCTGTCATGGATATAATCAAATGACAAATCATTCATATACGAAGCAACCACTATAACCGCATTGCATTTTTTTATTATCGCTAAAGATTCAATTTCAATACCTAACTCTTTCTTAAATTTTTCTAAAGCATCCCAGTCACTATCAAGATTTGCTGAATTCAAATTAGACAACGCCCTGTTATCAAGTCTTTGATAGTTAAGTGTCGCACAGATTATTTTAGTATGTAGTTGCATATTTTTATTTATTATTTCTATATACATTCTCTACCGTTGCCTGATGTAATGGCGTTACGGTAATTTCATTTATTTGTACATGCTCTGGTGATTCTATGGAAAACTTTATAATTGTAGCGATGTCCTCGGCTGAAAGAGGTTTAATGCCAAAATATGCTTCTTTTGCCTTTTCTTTATCCCCATCAAAACGCGTAATGCTAAAATTTGTTTCAACTAATCCTGGTTGAATATTCGTTATTCTAATTTTATGCTCAATTACATCTTTGCGAAGACCGTCTGAAATAGATTTTACTGCAGCTTTAGTTGCAGAATAGACTATACCTTTTGCATAAGTGTTAATACCTGCTATTGAACCCATATTAACAATATGTCCATTATTTTTATCTTTCATATATTTCAAAGCAAACTTTGTAACATAAAGTAGACCTGCAATATTAGTATTTAACATTGTGTCCCAATCTGAAATAAGGCTTCCTTCAAAACTATCTAGTCCAAGAGCGAGACCTGCGGAATTAATTAGAACCTCTGGATATATTTTTTTCTCGTCAAGCATACCAAACATTTTTTTCACTTGTTCGTTGTCTGTAACGTCAACTCCAACTACCATTACTTCTTCATCGGAAACTCCAAGATCTTTTTTTACATCGTGTAACTTGTCTAAATTTCTAGAACAAAGCACTAATCTATTGCCAGCTTGTAGCTTGTAAGCACATGCTAAACCTATCCCACTACTCGCACCTGTTATAAGTATTGTTTTCATGTATTAATTTTTGTTATTTTAACTCCCAATTCTTTCTTCTGCTTATCTGAAATTTGTGCAGGTGCTCCAAGTATTAAATCTTTTCCATCTCCTGTTTTAGCGAAAGGTATCACTTCTCTAATACTTAATTCATTTTCAAGAATCATGATAAGACGATCAAAACCCCATGCAATACCTCCATGTGGTGGAGCACCGTACGAAAAAGCCTCAAGTATATGTCGAAAATTCTTTTCAGTTTTATCATCTGTCTACCCCATCATTTCAAAGGTTTTTTTTAAAGCTTCTGATTTGTGATTTCGTATGCTACCACCACCAATTTCAAAACCATTGAGTATAATATCATATTGTGTTGTTAAAATATTGCCTATGTTTTCTTTATTCATAAACATTTTTAGGTGTTCATCTTTTGGTTTCGAAAAAGGATTATGCGTAAATGTCCACTCTCCCGTCCCATCTACATTTTCATCTTCTGTTTTTTCAAACATAGGAAAATCTACTACCCACAAAAACGCCAGAAGATTTGGGTTATTCTTATCTTCACGAATGTCTGGTCTATCATTGCCGTATTTTTCCATTGCTCCTGCATAAGTTATTCTCGGAAATGGTATCTGTTGAATTTGTTTTTCTGGATACTGTTTCTTGATAAGCTCAATTAATAACTGTTCGTTGATTTGCATAATATCCTCTTCATCGACAAAAGCGAGTTCCATATCTAGCTGAGTAAATTCAGCTTGTCTATCGCCACGAGCATCTTCATCACGCATACATCGTGCGAACTGAAAATATTTTTCAAAACCAGCAGTCATTAAGAGTTGCTTGTATTGTTGTGGTGATTGAGGAAGTGCATAGAAATCTCCTTTCCATATTCTATGAGGAACAATAAATGAGCGAGACCCTTCTGGAGTTGGCACTGAAAGTATAGGAGTTTCAATTTCAATGAAATTTTGCTCACTTAAATAATTACGCACAAAATTTTGTACCTTAAATCTATTTTTAATATTTTTCTGCATACGAGATGTCCGCAAATCAAGATAACGATACTTAAGTCGTGTACTTTCATTCACCTCCCTAGTGTCACCATCGATAGGAAACGGCAAAACTTCAGCAAAATTAAGCACAATGATTTTTAAAATCTCAAGTTCAATATCACCATTTTGCGTGTTTGGTTTTTTGTTCCTTTCGGGGCGTTCATTTACTTTTCCAGTTACCTCAACTACGCACTCTTCACGAATATTCTTCCCAACATCCATTGCTCCACTTTTTGGTAAAATAACCCCTTGTACCACTCCCGTTGTATCTCGGAAATCAAGAAAAACCATCTTTCCTTGATCGCGTCTAACCTTAACCCACCCTTTAATTACAACTTGCTTACCTATTTTAGATGAAAGTTTATTTATGTATATTCTATTTATTTTCATAAAGATTATTTCAAAAGTTTATCCGTGTTGTTTCTATGTGATTACAATTTCCACATTGTTTATTTTATTAAAAGTTTCAATGTTTATTCAAAGCACTTAGTGCTAGCACAATGTTGGCGGAGAGTGAGGGATTCGAAC
>CAZTTV010000059.1:0-1215 GCA_964616385.1 uncultured Candidatus Saccharibacteria bacterium
TATTTAAATAATTTTTGAGTCTTTTTTAACCCAACTATCAACGCGTCAATATCTTTTTTTGTATTATAAAGATAAACACTTACTCTCAAAAGACCTCCTACGCCAAGCTCATCTATAAATAATTTTGCACAATGATGTCCAGCTCTTACTGCTATGTTGTCACCAGCTAAAATATTAGCAATATCATGTGGGTGGATATCTTTAATTCTTAGAGACAAAACTCCTACATTTTTGTCTATATCTTTTTGACAAAATAAATCAACATCATCTATTTTTTCTAATTCTTCTACTGCATATTTTGTAATATTTTTTACTGAACAATGTATTTTTTCAATTCCAACTTCATTTAAATACCTAATCGCTCTTGCAAGACCTATTACTCCCGCAATGTTTGGAGTACCTGCCTCAAAACGTGCCGGTGATGAAGTCCATACAGATTTTTCCTTACTTACATTCTCTATAATACCTCCTCCAAAAAAACTAGGATTCATTTCTTTAAGTAATTCATCCTTGCCATACAATACACCTATTCCTGTTGGTCCACACATTTTATGTCCACTAAAAAACAAAAAATCGCAATTCATAGACTTAACATTTACTGGCATATGTCCAACAGATTTTGAAGCGTCAACAACGAGTATTGCTCCAACGCTGTGCGTCATATCTGCAATTTTTGCAATATCGTTTATTGTTCCTGATATATTACTAGACATAGAAACAACAACTATTTTTGTTTTATTTGTTATGAGTTTTTTTGCAGCAACATAATCAAGCTCGAGTGACTCTACTATCGGTATGAATTCCAAAAAAAGTCTGTTACGATTTGCTAACTCCTGAAATGGTATAAGACTTGAGTGGTGCTCCATGACAGTTGTGACTATATTATCTCCTTCTTTTAAGCTGATATTTTGCTCTAGCATATATGCCAACATATTTGCTGACATTGTAGCACCTGCAGTAAAAATAATTTCATTGCATCCTGCATGTATAAATTCTGCAACTACTTCTCTAGCATCCTCATACCTACTCGTAGAAATTTCACTTATGTCATATAGACCTCTGTGTATATTCGACCTAAAATCAGTATAGTATCTATCCATTTCATTTATAACAACAGCTGGTGTTTGAGAAGACGCGGCAGAATCCAAATAAACTAAATTTTTATTTGTCTTAAATATAGGAAAATCTTCTTTTATTTTTTTTGTATTTAACATT
>CAZTTV010000059.1:1315-4205 GCA_964616385.1 uncultured Candidatus Saccharibacteria bacterium
TTTTAATTCATTTCGAGTTCTATCAATTTATTAAGTTCAATGGCATATTCCAATGGTAGAGCTTTTATTATTGGTTCAACAAATCCACCTACGATAAGACGAGTAGCCTCTTCCTCACTAAATCCTCGTAATTTCATAAAAAACATTTCCTCTTCTCCTATTTTACCAACACGAGCTTCATGACTTATCTCAACATCTTTATTTTTATTTTCTACCGCAGGATACGTATTTGACTCTGATTTATCGTCTAAGATAAGAGCGTCACAAACCACAGATGATACTGTATCGCGAGCCTTAGGACCTACCTTTATGAGTCCTCTGTAATTTGAAACACCTCCATCTTTTGAAATAGATTTGGAACGAATAATTGACGATGTATTTTTTGCTACATGTATGGCTTTAGATCCAACATCTATAATTTGTCCCTTACCAGCAAAAGCGATACCTAAACTATCCGACATTGCGCCATCTCCTAAAAGAACAGACGATGGATATAACATTGTAACACCAGAACCCATATTTCCATTAACCCAATGTATATTTGCATTTTCATACACAAGAGCTTTTTTTGTATTTAAATTATATGTATTATGTGACCAATTTTCTATACTTGAATATTTTACATCAGCATCATTATGAACAAATATTTCTACACAACCAGCGTGCAAAGAAGATTCATTATATTGTGGAGCACTACACCCCTCAATATAGTGAACGGTAGCGCCTTCATCAGCTATAATTATGGTGTGTTCAAACTGAGCACTACGCCTAGCATTCATTCTAAAATACGCCTGCAAAGGTAGCCCTGCATCAACCCCTTTTGGTATATATATAAAAGTTCCTCCACTCCAAAGAGCGCCGTGTAACATTGTAAACTTATGTTCATCTACTTTTACACAATCAGTCATGAAATATTTTTTTACCATATCAGGATATTTCTGAATCGCAGTATCCATATCTTCAAATATTACACCCTTGTCTTCTAGTGTCTTTTTTATACTATGATAAACAGACGAAGAATCGTATTGAGCTCCAACACCACCCAGATATTTTTTTTCTGCTTCTGGAATTCCAAGCTTATTAAATGTATCAGTAACTTCTTTAGGTAAATTCTCCCATTTATCTGTCTCATTAATATCTGTATCTCTATAATAAGATATGTTATCAAAATCAAGCCCCGACAAATCAGGACCCCATTTGGGTAATGAGGTTTTATTATACAAATCAAGAGCATCCAATCTCTTATCTAACATCCACTTTGGTTCATTTTTTGCCTTTGATATATATATTATTAACTTTTTATCTAGCTTTTTAAAGTTTATTTTATCCATTTTAGTTATATTATATTACAATATTTTACCTATTATGTAAATAGCCCATACAAAAAACGGAGCATCTCATGCCCATATTTTTTGCATCTATGTAAGTATAATTTAAATTAAAAGTAATTTTTTAATCTTGAAGATTTACTGTGTTGTCTTATTTTGTCATGTGCCTTTGCTTCAATTTGTCTAATTCTCTCTCTTGTAACACCAAATTCTTTTCCTACCTCTTCTAGTGTATGCACAATGCCATCAGTTAAGCCATGACGCATCTCCAATATTCTTCTTTCCTTGTCTGACAGGTCATTCATAATTTCGATAACCTGGTCACGCAATATCCTTCTTGCAGATTCTTGATCTGGCGACAATATCTTGTCATCTGCTACAAATTCTCCTAACGTAGATTTATCATCTTCATCCCCTATTGGTTTTTCGAGTGAAATTGTATTTTGATTTATATTTTTTATTATATGAATTTTTTCAACATCTACATCCATTTCAATAGCTATTTCTTCTGGCAACGGATCACGTCCTAAGTCTTGAGACAATCTTTTTACTACTTGTTTATATTTTGCAATAGTTTCTACCATATGAACTGGAATACGAATAGTTCGTGATTGATCAGCCAGCGCTCTTGTTATCGCCTGCCTAATCCACCATGTAGCATAAGTAGAAAATTTATACCCCTTAGTCCAATCAAATTTATCTACTGCTTTAAATAAACCAATATTACCTTCTTGTATAAGATCAAGTAACGTCAAATCTGGACTTCTACCTACATATTTTTTTGCAATTGATACCACAAGACGCAAGTTCGCACGAGCTAAAAGATTTCTAGCTTCTTCTTCACCACTTTCAATTCTTCTCGCAAGTTCCTTCTCGTCACTCGCAGAAATTAATGGATACTGTCCTATTTCCTTTAAATAAATCTGTATAGAATCATGGGAAGATTCTTTTTCAGACTTTTTCTTATCTAATAGATTGTCATCTATAGATAAAAATCCTCCGCCTTCTAGCACGTCAATACCTGCTTCAGATAACTTTCCATATAGTTCTTCTAAAAATAGAATGTCATCTTCAATTGTGGGGTATATTTTTAATATTTCATCATATGTTACAAAACCACGCTCTTTCCCTTTTGACACGAGAACTTCAGATTTTCTTCTCATTGATTGTAATTTCTTACCTTTAAACAACCGACTTGCAGTAGGTTTTTTTGCTTTGGTCGTTTTTATTTTTTTCTGTATTTTTTTAGTTTTTTTAACTTTTATTTTTAGTGACTTTTTAGTTTTAACTATCGTTTTCTTTTTAACAGATGTTTTCTTTTTTAAAATCTTTTTCTTTGGAGTCTTCTTGTCCTTAGATTTAACCTTAATTTTTTTTGTAAGTTTTTTTGTAACTTTAGTTTTTTTTGTAATCTTCTTTTTATTTAATTGTTTTTTTATTTTTTTGACCATATTTAAATTATTAGATGTATATTATATTAAAGATTATTAATTTTTTTTGATAATTCTTGAAACTTTTTTAAAATACTGTTAGCTAAATTATTATCTTTTTTTATTTCAGCT
>CAZTTV010000060.1:0-4083 GCA_964616385.1 uncultured Candidatus Saccharibacteria bacterium
GTCGCTATGTTATTATCCCAAGTAATATTATTAGCCTTCAAAATTGTCTCACTAGGTCCAGCAGATACACCAAGATTATTATTTGAGAATGTTACACCATCCAAATATATAGGAGAATTCACATATGATAATGCTGTACCCATGTATCTAAATTCTGCATTTTTTATTCTAGATGATGAACCATCGTTCAAATATATATAGTGTTGGCTTACAGCAATTGGAGTAGATGTACCATTGTTCAAGGCATCATTCCCATCTGAATCATCATAAGCAGAAGTAAACACAACACTATCAGAAACATCACCGTTAATATCTAAGTTTCCAAATATACTCATACCGCGTTCATTAAATTTTATTACTGTACCTGCATCAATTGAAAGCGTAGAATTTGCTGGAACATTAAGTTTGTAATTTATAACATACGGTAAATCATTTTTTGCAAGAGTTGTAGTAGAATTTGCGATCGATATGTTACTACCTATAACAATCCCATTAATACCATTCCCATACCCTGTATTTGAAGAAAAGTTTCCACTCAATACACCTGTATATTCTGCGGCTCTGTAAGAATTATTTGTAAATAAATTCCCTGTTATATTTTCATCTACAGATGAAAAAGAAAGTCCTATTGTATTATCATCAAATGTGTTACCACTTATCAAAGGAGACCCACCTCCACCATAAATTCCAGAAGAATTATAATCATAATTATTATGCCTGAATATATTATTTGAAACTACTGAAGATGAGTTTGATAAATAAAGACCATGTTTCTTAGAATATTCAATTATATTATTCTTAAACACAACGTCTGCTCCATCAAAAGCGACCATGCTTCTCATGGATGTATTATTAAACCATCTACCACCATAACGGAATATAGTATTTTCAAAAGAAGAATTTTGACTTGTGTTACTAATAATCATTTGTGCCCAGTCGCCATTTGTTGGACACTCAGATGTTGAAGATGCGTTATTTGGGTCACATATACCATCATTATTCAAATCCCCACCATACTCATCATCAGCAAAAGATGTGAATACTATTTTATCATTTGTTGTTCCATTGGCTATTATCGTACCTCTTACAACAAGCGGAGGAGAATTATATGAAGCTATTTTTATAACAACACCAGGTTCTATAGTTAACGTTATGTTTTCTTTTATAGTTAAATTATTTGAGTCTATTATATATGGCGAATTTGCTTTTGTAATAGTTTTATTAAATTCTAATTTTGAACCGTTTGTAATTTTATAGCTGATACTATTTCTTGCTTTCGGTGTCCCGATAATCAAATCCCCATTTGCATCTTTACCATTTGTCATAACGTTAGTATTAGAACCCCAATTACTCCAATCACTTCCTACCACTGATGTGTCGTATCTTTCCATTGTGTTATACCTAAGAGTTGACCCATAATTACACCAATTAGTACATAGCGGTATTTCGTCAGAAGTTGTTGTTGCTCCATTTTTATTATACGAAAGAATAAGATTTTCCCCTTTATTTGAAAGTCCTGAATCTAAACCAACACCAGAAAATGGTGCTACCATATCCGCAGTAACATCACTCACAGTATTGTCATCTGTTCTTTCGATCAAATAATACCCACCCGCTGATATATTTCCAGAAAGAGGAATGTACGGAGCACCGTCTACTGCACGTAAAGTCCATCCATCAAGTGAAATATCTGAGTTTGTGTTGTTGTATAATTCTACCCATTCATCAGCAGTAGATGTCACTGTACCTGCCCAAGCAATTTCATTTATCACCACTGGCATTGTAGATACACTCACAACCTGTGTTGATGTAGCAGAATTATTTCCATTCACATCAAGAGAAGAAACCGAGAAAGTATATTGCGAATTATTTAACACACTTACACTTGTTGAAGTTGATGTTGTCGTAAATATAGTACCATTCTGATTTACTACAAAGTAGCCCAAATCATTTGCAGTAGAATTCCAAGATATTGATAGCGTGGTTGATGCAGTCACGCAATCGTTTTGAGACAGTGAGCTATTACACTCATTCACATTCAAGTTAATGTCTGGCACATTTGAATCAATAAATAATGTTGTTGTAGTTGCCTGAGATATATTTCCAGATGCATCAGTCGCAAAAAATTGCACAGTCGTAGTACCTTGCAAAAAGCTATTTAAATCAAGATTCCAATTCCCTAACGAATCTGTTGTCGTAGAAATAGAAGATAAATCTGTCGAAATCGTACTCCCAGATTCCGCAGTACCAACAAACGAGATACTAGTTGATTTAAATACTTGCGAAAAATCAGACGGGGTAGTTATATTTGGTGCATCTGGCGCTGTTGTGTCAGATGGCGTAGATGGTTTAGGCGCTGGCCTACTTGCACCACCACCAACACCTTTTATTGGTATTTCAAAAAGAAAATCCGTAAAATCTTTTTTTGGTTTTTTATTATCATTTTTATTCTCTACACTAACAGCTATTTCCTTTTTAGTATCTTTATTTTTATTATTTAAACTAGCACCATTATCTACAGCAATCTTCTTGATATTTTTAGGAGTAGATTTCTTTGCGATATGTTTTTTTACAACAGGAGTATCCACAACTTTTACAACAGGCTTAACTATTACATTTTTCTTAACAGCCTCTTTTGGACTAATCGCCAACAAGGCAGCACCTGCTTGGCTACTATCCCCTTCTTTCAATAAATCATTTACATCACTATTTGTAAGACTTGAACCATACAATCCCTTTGCAAAACTAAAACCAGCGGGAATAATTTTCGCCAAACGAATCTCCGCCCGACTCTTATTTTTATTTTTTAACGCAAGAGTCTTCTTCTCATTTTCTACTTCCTTAAAAAATAAATTTATTACTTCAATACCACCAATAACAGCCTGTCGGGAAAGAGTGTCCCAGTAATCGGTTAGGATTAAATTATCGGGAGACTCTATCGAATATTTTTTATAATGTTTAATAATTTTTTCTCTCCAACCCCCATCTTCTGTACTGTCTATCTTTATATACGCAATTTTAATTTGTTTATCATCAATATTTTCAATTAAAAAAGCATAACCTTCTTTGTCTATGTATTGTTTCAGTTTACTTTTATTTGGATAAATATAATCTTTAAAAATAGTATCGTCGCTAAAAAAATGAGTATTGGTAAATAATGATATATCATCAAATATTAATTGTAAATTTTCGACTATTAATATGTCTTTTCTTTTTATATTTAAATTACCTGGTTCTTTGTTTTTAGTAAAATCCTCATATGACGATCTTATTAAATGAACATCGTTCCTGGTATGAGGAGGTGATGTAGCATCTTGCACAAGGTGAAGTATATGCCCAAGTGTTTCAAATGCTCGATCTTTATCACCGTATACATATTCATATACAGCTCTATCCCAAGAGAAATCAGTTGCCGAACTAAAATATTTATCCTTATATCCTATTCTTTTTTTAAGAAAATTTGCCTGTTTTTCAGTATCAGTCGCCCAAACGGGAGAAGCCAGACCTGTTGTAATATTGAGTAAATTCATCCTGACTTTCGTTAATCCTTTTTTGCTTATCGGGTCATAAAAATGATTTAATGGCCTTAAAACTGTACCGAATGTATCTTCATCTATACTACCTTTTTTAGCTAAATCAATTTGTTTATCTGTAAATATTTTACCGAATATCTTTTGGTATTCCTCAAAAGTACTCCCTACTATGTTCACATGAGTATCAACAGAGTAAGCCATAGAAAAAATAGGCAACCCAAAAATAATTAACCCGAATATTAATAATACCTTTAAAGGCTTTCTATTTTCCATATGTTTGTATACTTGTTAAGAATTAACACAATTTCAGCAACCACAATACCATTTTTATTTTTTTTAATGTACCTAAAATCATCTGCCTTTGTTAAACCTAAAACTTTATAATTATTAACTAAGTCATTAATCATTTTGGGCAGAACATTTCCATTTTTAATTGATAGCATATTGTCTTTCCATTCCTCCTGTTTCTCCACCACAAAATATTTACTTGCAAGGTCAACATCACCTTTTTTGAGTGCACTGACAAACATGTCCCATGTTTCTTGTGGTG
>CAZTTV010000061.1:0-3860 GCA_964616385.1 uncultured Candidatus Saccharibacteria bacterium
TTCATATCGACGGCGGAGTTCGGCACCTCGATGTCGGCTCGACTTATCCTGGGGGTGAAGAAGCTCCCAAGGGTTTGGCTGTTCGCCAATTAAAAAGTCACGCGAGCTGGGTTAAGACCGTTCAGATGCTAAATTATTTAGCAGTTGAACAGTCTTAACAAACATCATTTTTCGTCTATGAAAAAAATAGAAACCAACCATATTACGGCGGTGTGTAAAAAGAAATTTTTATATAACAAGCTAATGTATATCGGTAAAATCCTAGTATTAGGACAATACCGAGGGAAATCCTCTTTTGACAATGAAGTCAAAATGACCCCGTAGAGACTACCAATTAGCCATCCTAATTTACCATTTGGTAAATGGATGAAAGTATAGTCCATACAACTGGCAACAGTTGAGTAATATGCGTAAGACAGGTTGGTCTCCTATCTGCTGCAGGCGTCGATTCTTGAGAAGATCTGCTTCTAGTACGAGAGGACCGAAGTGGACTGACCTCTGGTGTACCAGTTGTTCCGCCAGGAGCATCGCTGGGTAGCTATGTCGGGAATGGATAACCTCTGAAAGCATCTAAGAGGGAAGCCAACTTCAAGATTAAGAATCATTTTAGACCCCTAAGAGATGATTAGGTTGATAGGCTCTAGGTATAAGCACAGCAATGTGTTTAGCCGAGGAGTACTAATTCGTCGATCGTATTTCTTATTAGGAAATTTTGAGATCATAACTTTTTAGTAATATATTTTGTTGCTTTATCTGTATAATAATTTTTTGAAAACTAAAAATGGGTTTTTGGTATGTTAATTTAATCTGTGTAGCTTAATTGTAAAGCGCTCTTTTTGCAAGGAAGAGATCGTAGTTCAAATCCATGTGTATCTACTAAATTTTAATTTATTCTTTAATTATAATATTTCGGAGGGCGTGTAGCTCAGTGGTAGAGCGTTATCCTGTCAGGGTATATGTCGATGGTTCGAATCCATCCACGCTCTCCATTTTTTGTTCTTTTTATTTTGTCGGGATGTAGCTCAGTCGGGTAGAGTGCCTCGTTTGGAACGGGGAAGTCGGTGGTTCAAATCCACTCATCCCGACCATTGGTAACAAAAATTGTTGCCGTTCATTTTTAGTTTTCAAAACACATTGAATGTTTTATGTTGGTGGCTTGACGCGGTGGGTACACCTGTTCTCATTCCGCACACAGAAGTTAAGCACCGTAGTGCCGATGGTACTCGCAAGGGAAGAGTAGGCAGTCGCCAACATAAAGTATTTAATACAATCTCAAACACCCATCACAGTATGGGTGTTTTTTGTTTAGAAATAGTGTATTATTCTAGCAGATTGAATATGTAAGTTTTTCATACGATGTACAATATACAACAAAATAAGGAGAAACATGATGTGTGAACAAATGGTTGAAGTTAAGAATGAAGATACTAAAAAAGAAAAAATCATTCTCACTTGCAACGAAGCCCATTTGCTACTCAGGACGATTGAAAAAGACATGAAAGGAGATAAATTAAGTAAGGAACAAAGGGCGTCCATTAATCACTATTGGGAATGTGACGATTGCTTGAAAAAAGGTCTTGCGTTTATCTTATCGTATGATATGGACTGCAAAGAAGCGCTTTTGGTGTGGGGTACTGCCAAGCATTGGTCAATCCTAAGTTGTACGGCAAGTCTTCATAGCTGTCTTATCACAATAAGACATTGTCTTGCTTTTGAACACATTTTTGGTAAATCATCTTCCGATGAAGATTTCATTAATTCATATGGAAATGATTATGAAAAGTTGTTTATTGAAAACAGACCAAAGCGTCAATCGAAACTGCCAAGAGAATTTCTCGCGTGCCATCACGAGTGGTGGCGTGGGCGTTACGATGCCTGCGAGAATGCATCATGTAAAAGAATCTATGAGTTTTACAATGTAGGCCCACATTTCCATGAGGTAGTACTTTTCACGATGCCACTTTTATTGGAGATTTTTAAGGAAGAAAAATGGAATTTAGCGGAATTATTGAAGATACAAAAAACTCTGATTCTGGAGGCATCAGGTATCAGCAAAGAACACGATAATTACAGACTCTTCGAAAGTACATTGTCGGAATTGGGCTCGTTTGCCACTGAAGACTCTCTTGGTAAAGTAGACTTTTCTGTTAAATTATTGTCTACAATAAAACATTTGTTGCTTTACGGTTTTATAAGCGATTCAACAAGGCATAACAATTTTGCTGTACTAGACAGTAACTTGTCAGCTCTTATCGCAGTTATTATAAATTCAAAACCAATGCCGGAGCCGGAAGATATAGACCATTATTTTTCGTAATCCGAAAAATAATATGCAATAAACACGATCACAGTAATGTGGTCGTGTATTTTTGTACATTACAGGTCAGTACTTTTTTGGTATGATAGATACCATGTCATGGGCATCTCGTAAAAAATTTACATATGGAACAGTGGTTGCAATAGTGCTGGTATTTTTGATGTCTATTCCAGTGTATATATACTTAAGCAGACCATCTACGTGTGTAGACAATAAGCAAAACGGCGATGAAATCGGTGTTGATTGTGGTGGCTCTTGCGATACACTTTGCACAACAGAAGTAAACAAACCGATTGTACATTGGAGCAGGCCGTTCAAAGTTACAAAGGGTGTTTACGATATTGTTGCATTCGCTGAAAATCCAAATTTTAAAGCTGGGACAAAGAGAGTTATTTATAAATTCAAACTATACGATGAAAATAATGTTTTGGTTTCTGAAAAATTGGGGAAAACTTTCATAGGACCAAATGAACAATTTATGGTATTTGAAAGTAATATAAGAACAGGAGAAAGAATTCCAAAACGTGCTTTGTTTGAATTTGAACCAGATATAAAATGGTCACGAGTATCAACTCCGTCTGTAGACGTGCCAAATATATTCGCGCGTGATAAAAAAGTATCTAATCTTGAATCAAAGCCGAGACTAAAAGCATTACTTGTTAACGACGCATCTTTTGAAGTTAAAAATATAGAAGTGGTTGCAGTGTTGTATGATATAAATGATAATGCAATTGCTGTTAGTAAAACAGTAGTTGATTCAATGGTAAAAAATAGTACAAAAAATATAACATTTACGTGGAATGAGCCATTTGATGCTTTGCCAGTAAGGGTTGAAATATTACCACGTGTAAACACTTTTAATTTATAATAAATTAATCTTTCATCACGCAATATGAGCCTCTCAAGTATTAAAACAAATAATATATTTTCTTTTAAAAAACTGAATGTTGATTGGGTGCTTTTTTTTGCAATACTGCCACTTATAGGAGCAGGGCTTATAACAATGTATTCATTTACTGGCGAGAGTAACTTTTTTGGGAAACAAATAATATGGGTTGTTGTCGCAATTATAATTTTTTTTACTTTGAGCTTTGTAAATTTCAGGTTTCTAAAGAGGACTGATTTTCTTGTATCTATTTTTTTAATATCAACGCTATCTCTCTTCGTGCTTTTGTTGTTCGGGAGTGTCGTAAAAGGAGCACAGAGCTGGATTTCAATAGGAGGATTTACCATTCAGCCAGCAGATCCAATCAAGCTTGTCGTAATAATTATTCTTGCTAAATATTTCTCACGAAGACACATAGAAATTGCTAACCTAAGGCATATTCTAGTATCTGGATTTTATGCCTTCGTACCTTTTGTGCTTGTTCTTTTACAGCCAGATTTTGGTTCAGCTATAATCATTTTTCTTATATGGCTTGGGATGGTTATGGTGTCAGGTATATCAAAACGCCATCTTTTTTCTGTTGTTGTGGCTGGAGTTATAGCGTTCTCGTTGTTATGGTCTTATGGATTTACAAATATACAAAAAAATAGAATTATT
>CAZTTV010000062.1:0-3818 GCA_964616385.1 uncultured Candidatus Saccharibacteria bacterium
TATTTTTGAAGGACTAACCAGCCTTCGGCGGGCAGGCGGGTTAGTTTGAAAAAATATGGCAAGAATTGGAAAAAATTCATCAAATCCTTTGGAAATCCAAAGAAAAGGCAATCTTTTTGGATAAAATTATTAAAATATCTAGATATTCCTTTTAATTTTATACTTCAAATCTCACCTCTTCTTAAGATTCTGTAAATTAAATCTTAGGTCGAATTCAGGTTATTAGCTAGTTGTTTTATCTTTTTCTACAAACCATTCTGGTCTTTTTAAATAGGCGGCGGATGCCGTTAATACTACAAATACAAGTTGGGGTATATAATTATCTCCATGTTGCATATGAGCCGCTATAGTTCCGCCTAGAAATACTAGGGTTGCTATAAATCCAAAAGTAAATGTTTTTGGAATTGCGAATAACGCACCAGATATTATTGCTATTATTCCAAGTAAATAGATGTTTTCAAAATAATGAGGACTTAATTCAGTTATCATTTCTTTATAGGGTTCAAAACCTATTAATTTTAATGTTCCGCTAATAATTAATGCGATGGAAATAAAATAGTTAATACCGTTTCCAATAATTTTTTTTGTGTTGTTATTTTTCATTTTTTTAAGTTTTAGATTAGAATGTATATCCAATATGGAGTGTTGCAAATATTAAAATAGGAGAGATGTCATATTCCAAATTTCCCAGAGTATTCGAGCCAGAGGTTTTTGTGTTATATCCAATTCCCGCCCAAGGTTTTATATAAAAATTGAAATCGAATGGTTGCCAGGTATACCCTCCATAGGTCATAAATAGAATGTTTGTAAACTTTTCACTTCCTTGGATGGCTTCATTTTCAATTTTATATTCTTGTAAACCTAGTTGTCCACCAGCAAACCATTTTTTATTAACTTTTGTAAAATGATGCTCTGCAAACAATCCATATCCTTGGTTTAAACGAACATCCCAGCCTTTGTTTTTATTGTCTTTATTTATATCTACAAAAACATCTGGCATATCCATTGCATAGGCACCAAATCCAATAAATAAATGCTCACTGTTTTTTGGTTTTATTCTTAGATGAAAGCCATATCCACCAAAACCAAATGTTGCTGGATCTATTTCAAACGAGAATTCTGTTTTAGTGGTTTCTTTTTCTTCTTGTTGTGCAAAAACACCATAATTGAATGATATAATTGCTACTATTAAAATGTTCTTTATTACTTGTTTTGTCATTGTTTTAAGTTTAATCATTATACGATATATTTAGTATATTTATTTTAAAAAAATTAATTATTTAGTATTTCTATTTGTGCAAACCCTTTAAGAATTATTTTCTGTCTATACTTTATAGAATGCTTCTTTGAGAATTTGAGTAACAGTTTACGTTCTGTCCAGGGTCCTGCACGATTTCTTGTTACATAATACCAGATATAAATACTTAGATTTTTAATAGAAAAATAGCTCTTGCTCAATGTGAATAGGTTTCCTTTACCCGTGGGTGTAAGGACAACAATTTTACCACCTTTTTTTAGTAAGCGCAATGTTTCTGTTAGCACATGATTAACTGTATCTTGATGTAAGTTAAAGAGCACATTGCATATAGTGATAACGTCAAAGCTAGCTGTGTCAAAAGGATATTTTCCTGTTGCATTTATCTTTAGAAATTGAACATTGGTATTGTTTAGTTTTATCTTTGCCTCTTTAAGCATTTCTGCATCTGTATCAACTCCTATGCAGTTGACTTCTTTCGTTGAAGAGACCATTTGTAATAGTTTTCCTGAACCTGTACCAATGTCTAAAAGTTTTGTATGGTCATCAACTTGATTTACTACTGGATTTAAGAACTCATGATACCATGGGGCTTCTTGAATATGTGAAAAAAATTTTGAAAATTTCATATTTATGTACGCAATATTAAGTATATTTAGTTTAGCTAAAAAAATTAATTATTCATTTCAATTAAGAGCTCTTCGATTGTTTTTTTTGATAATTCGATTTTTAATTGGTTTTCTGCCTCACCTAAAAGATTTTTGATCGATTTTTGAGCACTGTTCGGTCTTTTTCCCTCAGCTAAAATATTAAATGAAGTTTGAAACAATGGTTTGTTTTTCTCCATTGCATCTAAGATGTCTAATACTGTTATATCAGATGGTTTTTTCATTAGTCTAATTCCGCCTTGCTTACCTTCTTTAGTTTCAATGATATTGGCAGTATTCAGGTTTTGTAATATTTTGACTAAGGTTGGCTTAGGAATGCTTAAAAATTTGGAGATCATAGCTGTAGAAAGAAATTCAAATTGCCCTTGCCTGATTTTATCTGAAATAAAAATGACTACTAGTATTGATTTTGTAAAGGATAATGAATAACTCATACTATATATACTTTATATTTAGAATACAAATAAAGATAAAATTTTATTACTGTGCAAATATTTCTTAAAAAAGTTGAATTTCATACTGTTTTGTATTTATGGAAACCACTATTGCTGGAAAAGGATTGCAAATTCAATTATTTTAATTACTGACCTCAATGGTATTGTACTTTCTCAAAAGTTATTTAACAATAGATTATTTTAAATCTATTCTATATAGATTATTTCTATCAAGAACAAACAACGAATTTTTTAGCAGCTGTAAACCATAGGATTCTCCTCTAAAGAACACGGTAGAATCTTTTTTGCTTAATAGGGTTTTAATCGTCTCTGTATCTTTCTCTATAATGTATATAAAATCTTTTTCAATATCGCTATCAGAATTTGCTAGTGTAATACCTGTAGTATTCTTATCTAAATATTTTATATTGGAAATGTTTATGGAATATTTATTTGGAGGAATCCGTTTATACTCATCTGCAAATTTTTGATAATAAATAACACCATCTTCTTTTGAAAATAAATCAATTTTTTTCCATGAGTTACCTCCATCTTCTGTGTAGAGCAATATACTGGCAGACCCTCCAATATATCCTTCATTTTCATTAAGAAAATCAATAGAGTTTAGAGAAACAGTGTTATCGTTAAAAATTAATTTCCAAGTTGTGCCTCCATCAATACTTTTATAACAACTTCCTGAAAGAGTTACTATTAGTATTGTTTTTTCAGAGACAATTTTGAAGTCTGAAATTCCAGATTCAGTATCTTGCAAACCTTTTAATACTACTATATTCCAACTTTCACCTCCGTTCAATGTTTTTAATAGAGTAGCTTTGTTATTATAAGTTCCGGTTATTATGCCCAATGTATTATTATAAAATTTTATTTTATAATATTTTGGGTGTATATCGCCATTTTCTATTAGCGTACTGGTATTGAATACTTCCCAGTTTTCTCCAAAATTATTACTTCTATAGATATAGTTATCTTCTCCAACAACAAAGACATTTTCTTTCGTAAAAGAGATTGAATGAAAAGCATTTGCAAATTTTGAAAATGAGTTTTCTTTCCAATGCAGCCCACCATCTTTGGTTGTCCTAATCTTTAATCCTGTTCCGCCAACTATGATGCCTTCGTTGTCTGACTTAAAGGCTACTGCATTGTAAAAATGGAAGCCTGTGTTTTTAAGATGGTGTAATACCGTTACTGTATTGTTCGTGACAGTATTGGTAAAAGTGGCATTTTTCATTACTATATTTTTCACAACAAGAGTTGTTCTATTTCCGTCTAAATCATAAGAATCTACCGGACGATACTTAGAATTCGGGGTTTGACTAGTGCAAGATATTAATGTAATTAGTAAAAAGTAAGTAGGGTATTTGAAAATTTCACTCATTATATTCCTTATTTTAATCCTCCTTCGCGTTCCGCTTCGGCGGACGAGAAGATGTGGTTTAATTC
>CAZTTV010000063.1:0-3769 GCA_964616385.1 uncultured Candidatus Saccharibacteria bacterium
AGATAGGATGGAAATTGCAGACAAGTATGATAAAACTTTAAAAATAATAAGTCGTATCATTTCAGAAAAGATGGATATATCTAGCGAGGGTATTGAAAGAGATAGAGTTTTTTCTTCTATTAGAGATAACATGGAGATTTTCAAAGATTAAATTTTTATAGTAGGTATTTTACAGTATTATTGGTATATTTTTAAATATGATAAATCAAATTATAGACAAAATTTTTAACGTAGCTCCATTTTTAAATAATTCACTTTGGAGCAAAAGTCTTTTGGGTAATAACCTAACTAATTATGTATTAGCTATTGTTATTTTTGTAGTTTCTCTTTTGTTTTTGAAATTAATTCAGGTAATTTTATTGAAATATCTTAAAAAACTAGCTAAAAAAACTACTACAGACATAGACGATACTTTCATTAGTGTAATAGGGTCAATAAAGCCACCATTTTATTCATTTCTAGCTTTTTATGTAGCAGTATTATTTTTAAATGTTAGTGCTGTTGTTATGCATGTAATTAACGCAGTGTTACTTATATGGGTTGTATATCAGGCGATTCTCGCAGTTCAGATATTGATTGATTATGTAATAAATAAAAAATTTGTGAGCAGTGAAAGCGACGAAGGTTCTGCTGGTGTTACTTCTTTTATAAGTGGATTACTAAAGGCATCACTATGGGCTATTGGTTTACTGTTGGTACTTTCAAATTTAGGTGTAAACATAACATCTTTGATAGCAGGTCTTGGTATCGGTGGTCTTGCTATTGCATTTGCGCTTCAAAATATACTGGCCGATTTGTTCAGCTCTTTAGCTATATATATTGATAAGCCTTTTCAGGTAGGGGACTTTATAGTAATAGGAGAACATAAGGGTGTCGTTAAGAAAATAGGAGTGAAAACTACTAGAATTCAATCACTGCAAGGAGAAGAAGTAGTTATAGCAAATCAAGAGCTCACATCGTCTCGTGTTCAGAATTTCAAAAAAATGAAAGAAAGAAGAATATCTTTTTCTATTGGTGTGACATACGAGACTTCCGCAAACAAAGTAAAATCTATTCCTGATATTATAAAAAATATTATCGAAAGTATTTTAGATACACGTTTTGACAGGACTCATTTTACCAAATTTGCTGACTCAGCTTTAATTTTTGAAACAGTTTACTATGTAGAATCTGGTGATTATACAAAATATGTAGATGTGCAACAGGATATTAATTTTAAGATAATGGAAGTATTCCAAAAAGAGGGGATTGAATTTGCGTATCCAACACAGACTGTATATGTGAGTAAGGTATCTCAGTAATTATAATGTTTCCGCTTGTTGATTAATTAACTATTTGTTTGTTAATATATTATGTTTAGGTTGCACAACTTGAAAACTTAAAAAGAAGGGAGGTCTATTTGAAAAAGTTTATTATAAGACTCTAAACACAAATCAGTTGATCACATCTTGAGTCAAAAACAAAAAGGTGGAAAGTATATATCTTTATTACGATAAAGATATTAGGTCAAGCCCATTAGAACCCAATACTAACTCTAGGTGGCAGTAATTATAAGGCATAGTTTGCAAAACTATATACTGAGCCGTTAGTGAAATTGGAGGGGGATATCTATGGGTTTAAGATTACAATAAAATACCTCTGCTCATATGGTCTCCCCTTTTACGGTGAGACCATATTTATTTCTACTATCATATCTACCTTTTCATTTCATCTACTAAAAATTGTCGCAATGTAGGAGATATTGTGTTGTTGAATGTATCAGATTTTATTTTAAGGTTTTCTTTAAGTAAAGTAAGTAGCCCAGCACCAGTATCTTTAAGTATGCTATCGTTTATGTGGAATATGGTTATCGCGCTAAGTTCTCTATCTTGTGTAGATTTTGCTGTTGTGCTTGTTACTATTATTCCAATCAATTTTTGTGTAGCTGCGTTTATTGTTGCTCCGCCAGAAGATCCTTTCTGCGCAACTATATTTCCATCAAGAGAAAATATATCTATTGACCCACTTTTAAATGTAAATAGTTCTTTTATGTTTGTTAATGTGGTGATAAGCCACAAGTCTTTTTGTATAGTAATTCCTCCAAGAAATCCAGCAGGGTAGCTCGCTAACATTACAGGAGTATATTTTTCTATGTTGATAGTTAATATATCTGGTTCTAGAAATTGGAATTTCTCGGGAAGTGGAGTTTCTTTTCTTATGTTGTCTGTAATTAGAAGAAGCGCAAAATCATTTTCCCCTGTACCTTTAGGATTATCAACTACTATATTGTGAGCATTCTTTTTAACCCACTCTGGCGATATATATAATATTTTTGCTTTATATGTAGGTGATGCTGGTGAACTTGTTCGTATTATACAATTAATTGAATCTTGAACTGGGTAATCTTTTAATAAGAAATACTGTGCTACATGAGCATTTGTTAAAATAACACCATTTTTACTGATAATAACCCCGCTTCCTGTAATTGGTTTTAATAATCCTCCTGATTTTGTAGTACACAATATATTTACAGTAGCTTTTCGTGCCAATTCATTTAAATTGGTATTATTTTGGTTTAGAGCAACTTTAGTGTTTAAAATTTCTTTAAGTAATTTTTGTGATTGTGACACAGCATCATTGATGGTTTCAGCTATCGGTACAATCACATCTTTTTTCTTAGTTTGTTTTATCTTTTGTGTATTTTTAGGTGTGGCTATTGGTATATCTGTATCAACTATTTTCTGTGTCTGTGTTGTAGTGGAAACAGCGGGGGTTTTTACTACAATATTATTATGCTCTATTGGTGGTGTTGTTATTCCGAAAATGGCTGGAATATTAAGTATAATACCTATTATTATTACTAAAAATGGGCGTATTATTTCAAGTAGGTTATTTAACATTAAGTCATTATACATTATGAGTTAAAATGCCACTATTTTGACTCACTATAAAATGTATTTTATAGTATTGACAAATATTGTGCATTGTGTATACTTGTATGTATTAATGACTTGGCTTTCCAAGTTGTTTTATTTAAAAATTGTTAGTTAATTTTCTTAAAATTATGGACGAAAACACAAACAACGATGCAGTAGTAGCAGATGCTACTACAAATGAAGCTGAAGCTCCTGCAGTGGAAGCTGAAGCTACTACTGAAGCTCCTGCTGAAGCTTCAAACGAAGGAACACCAGCAACTGAGTAATTTACTCATTTCGAAACAAAAAACTCGCTTAAACTAGCGAGTTTTTTGTTTTTTTGGTAAGATACTTCAATATCTATTGTTATATTTAATAGTTAAATGCGGGTATAGTTTAGTGGTAGAATATCTGCCTTCCAAGCAGAGGACGAGAGTTCGATTCTCTCTACCCGCACATAAATTTAAAAAATACTCTAAGTTGTATAACATCATATAGAAAATAAAAGACCCTTCATAAATAAAAAGGGTCTAATAAAAAGATTTTTATTACTACATGTTTGTCGGTTTTTTGTAGATTATAATCAACAAGGTAGCAAGTATTCCCATAAACAGGCTAATTATAAACCACGCTAGTCCACCAAAGCCTTCTCCATCATTCAAATTCTTTTTAATTTGAGCAAGGCATGCATTAATCAAAGCAAGTTCTACCCATCCGAATATCAATGAATATTGAGCTATTTCTTGTTCCATCTTTTTCTCCTATTAATTTTTTAAAACATAACTAGCGAAACTATCACGATACTAACATAAAATAGTTTATTTAATAAACCTAAGTAATTAAGCAGTGGGGTATGTTGTTGATTATTGTCAAAA
>CAZTTV010000064.1:0-3680 GCA_964616385.1 uncultured Candidatus Saccharibacteria bacterium
TTTTTAATACGGTTTTCACCTATTTAAAATAGAGTTTCATTAAGAAGTCTATCCCGCAGAGTTACGAATGCGGGAAGCCCCAGTCAGGTCACATATATTGAAAGTCTTACTAGAAATAGTAAGGCTTTTTTTGTATCTATAAATGAATGATGAAAAATCAATATGATCTGGATACAATTAGTATTATTAAGATTCCGCTTTTCAGCGGAATTAATTCAACTTGCTATTTTTAATACGGTTTTCACCTATTTAAAATAGAGTTTCATTAAGAAGTCTATCCCACAGAGTACGAATGTGGGAAGCCCAATAAGATCACATTAAATAAAAGTTTTACTAGATACAGTAGGCTTATTATTTCTTTGCACCAATTTAAATTGGTTCTATTATTATTTTGTTTAATTTATTTATTCCTCTTCTTTTTTTCGATAAAAAAAGAATCAAAAAAATCTTGGCTTACAATAATTTAATGCCAAACTCCCAACTACAGAATTATTTTAAATTTATAGCATTTTCTATTCAATTTGTAATAGACTTAAACTTATCCAAAGTCACTTTTTGTTCTAAGTCAGATAGTTTTATGACTTTAATCGATCTTGTTTCATTAGCCAATCCATAGTTTTTATAAATGGTATATTTTAAATAGGTTGGATTCATGATTTCTTCTTCATTGAAAGATTGGATGTTGATGATCCATTCTCCGGGTTCTTCATCGTCGATGATATATTCTTCGGTATAAAAGCCATTTTTAATTTCATCTAACATACTTTCCTGGTTATTGGTTCTTGTATGTGACCATTTAAAGAATTTCTTTTGTGGATTTACAAATTGCAGTTCGAATTCTGCATAGGGGTCATTCCATTCAAAAACAATACGGGTATCGTATTTAAAATTTGCTGCTAAATAATTACCCGGGAGTCCTTTAGAATCAATTTTAGCTCTATGAACCGTTGTCAAATGCTTGGTCTCACTTTCTATAGTTTTTTGCAAACCTGTAAAATCAACACCTTCTATTTTATTAGAAAGCATTTGTTTGTACAATTGCATGGCTTCTTTATAATTTCCTGTTTCTGTATAAATATGTGCCAGATCACGATAACTTTGTGCATCTTTCCCCTGTAAGATTGCAATACGCTTATAAATAATCATGGCATCTTGTGGCTTATTTAATTCTTCATATTTGTAGGCCAGAGTTTTTAGTGCTTTTGGACTATTATAGGCGATATCTGCAACATTTGATAAAATACTAAGAGCAAAGTCTTTGTCCCATCTCATAAAATAGTTAGATACATCGATATAAAAAGAAATACTAACCTGCTCTCTTCGTTCTTTTTGTGTATCGTAAATGGTTAAAGCTTCCTTATAATAACCAGCTCTTTCCAAAGCTTCTATATAAGAAGGCTTTTTAGCTACAATACCCTCAAGTGGAATTTGGCTTGTATAATCATTGTTTTTTACCAAAGCACTTTTCTTAGGTTTGGCAGTTTTTGTACCGGTATAAGTTTTTGTTTTGATTACTATCACTCCACCCCTACCAATGGTGCCATATTTGTTAACTGCAGCTAAGGATTTTAAAATACTAATAGTTGCAACGTCCTGAGGGTCAATTCTCGGTATTCTTTGCTGATTAGTGTCAAATATTTGTCCATCAATATCATAAATTGCTGCTACCTCATTTGTCATAGATCCTTGATTACGAAGTTTTACTACAGGAGTATCTTTATCCAAAATTGATATTTGAATTCCTGCAAATTTACCCCTTAAAAGATCTGCTAAATTATTGTATTGTGGACCAATATCCTTTTCGGTTATTGTGTTAACTGAAGTACCTATGGCATCAAAGTTCTTTTTTCCACCTAAGCCCAAGTCGATCAATTCTTTCTCATTTTCGCCCTTTCCTATTACAACAACTTCTTTTAAAATTTCAGCTTCTGATACTAATTCTACATTCATTTCTTTTATATCGGTAATTGTAATTTGTTTTCCGAACATACCTAAATAATCGATCAACAAAACATCTCCCTTCTTAGCATCTATAGTAAAATAACCATCCTCATCTGTTTCTGTTCCTATAAGAGTTTTTTTTATTCTTACCGTAGCGCTTTGTAATGGGCCGGCACTGCTTGATATTATTCCGCGAATTGCTTTTTCCTTTTTTATACTATCATAATTTAAGTTTGTATAATCGGTATAATCATTTACTTCATTTTGAATAGATTCTAAAGCTTGTTTTAAACTTACTTTGTTTAAATTGATATAATACCCATCACCATAAGAAGCAACTTTTTGAAGTTGTAAATGATTTGCAGAGGGTTTCGAATTGATACTAAAAACAGGGAGATAAATGTCAGGTTTTAAAGGCGAATAGAAGTCATTGCCATCTGTAAATAAAAGAGTTATATCTGCATTAAAATTATTGTGTTTTAAAATGTTAGCATAGTTTACTGATCCTTCATATATTGTATTTCTTAAATAATTTAATAACTCATTTCTATTATTCTTGGTTATGTGAAAAATTTTAGAATTAGAAAGCGCATTGTTAAATTTAATTACTTTTACATCAACAGGTTTTAATTTTTTTAAATATTTAGAAAGAAATTCTAGTTCTGTATCTAAAGACCTGTTTTTCATGGATAAAGATCTATCCCAGTATAAGCTTATTTTAGCCGGTTTCTCTCTTACAATTGAAATATCCTTATTCTTATTAACTGGATAGGATAAAAGTAAGCTAAAATTCATTCCTGTATTTGGAAATTTTTCCCATTTACCTTGACTGATATATCTTGTAAAAGAAACACCAGAACTTATTGTGTTGGGTGTGCCATACTCTGTTATGTATCCACTATTAGTAATTCCAAATCTTTTTGTAGCAGATAATACAAACCCTATTTTGTTACCATAAACTTTTATCAGTTCGAGTCCAACAACTATATCATGATCAACCATAATATTATATGGCTCAAGATCAATTGTTTCTGTACCTTTTTTATTAGATATTGAATAAAAAATATTCTTTAATAATAAATTTTTACCCGGAAACCCTTTGTCGTAATCATAAATATTTATACGCAGTTTTAAACTATCTGAAGGATTCTCTAGAATATTGAATTTTAGATCTAGAAGTTGTGTATTTTTTTTCTTAATTCTAATAAGTGTTGCTATTTCACCTCCAAGAGCTTTTTTATCTTTCCAATATCCAAATGAGTCTTTATCGAAATTTGAATTTCCAATTCGTTTTTCTCCTCTCCTTTCAAAATCTAAAATGACTTCATCTATACTGTATATTTTTTGATTTAAAAATACTTTATTATTTGAAGTTAATAACTGAATAAGTTCTTCATTGTTCAATTGTAAAGTTTCAAAACCAATTCTCGAAAACTGTAATATATCATTTTCTGTTATGCTGTTTTCATAATAGGAAAGTGTAAACTTTCCATTTTCATCACTAACTGTTCCAACTCTTCTATTTATAAATCCAATATTTGCATATGGCACAGGTTCATTTGTCTTTTTGTCTAAAACAAAGGCTTCGATTGTAACTATGTATTGTGCATAAGAAAATATACTGTTTAGAAATAGAGTTAAAATTATTAATGCTTTAATAGGTTTCATAGCATATTATATCATGTGATTTGTTTTTTATGCAAAATGCTTCGTGAAAATTCTAAGTAAAAGTAACTCAT
>CAZTTV010000065.1:0-3649 GCA_964616385.1 uncultured Candidatus Saccharibacteria bacterium
TTTGCATCCGCAAAAATCGCGCCCCTTCTGAAAGCCCCTGATGAGGGCGTTATGCCTTAAAAAAAGGAGAGTACCAATGAGCGATAGAAACAACCTTAAATCTGCACGAGCTTATCGTTCACCAAAAGGTGGATGGGAGCTGGAAGTTATATTTAATGATGGGACTAAGGGTAAGCTAGGGGCTGTATATGATGCTCTTGATTACATAGACGTCGAAATAAAAAACTCAAACTTAAAAGAATTTACAGTTGAAGTGTAATTCAAAAATTTATCTATTTTCACATTTTAGGGTATGTTAATTATCAGAGTATACTTATTTTAACTGCAAGCCCCTGATGAGAACATTATGCTATTAGGTAGGTAAAATGGAAGTTATTCAATGCATCTTAAATGTTATAGGTGACAATGTTGAAGCGTTAATTGCACTTTCCGCTCTGGGATTAGCGATATGGCAAGGTATGACTCAGCGGCAACATAACCGCCTTTCAGTGAAACCGCATCTGGTTTTTGAAAGAGTCGTAAATAATAATTCTCCACAACTGCAAATATTTCTAACTAATACTGGAGTTGGCCCAGCCATAATAAAGCATTTTTTCGTATCGATAGATGGGGTAACAGTCGATTTTCCAATGGAAACGATTTGGTTGAAAATCGCTGAAAATCTTAATATATCAGGCATATGGGGTGGTGGAAAATCATTTCATCCTGGGGATGCAATTGAGGCTGGAGGGAAAAATCGAATATTTGCATTAAAAACTACAAACGATGAAAAAGACCCAAATTTTATCAGTGAGGTAGCTTATAAAGAATTGGATCGTATTCAGATAGAAGTAGAATACGAATCAGTCTACGGAGTTGAATTTGTTGAAAAATTTAATAAAGCATAACAAACTCATCCAGCGGACAGTCAAAAGGTTCACGATTTTTGCATCCGCAAAAAGTCGCGCCCCTTTCGCCTGCCGCTGATGAGGGCGTTATGCGTTAAAAAGCGAGGAATAATATGCTTCTAGGAATAATCGGAATTGGTCTCATTTTGTGGGGTTTTGGTGCCGGGCTTGGTACTAGAGAAAATAATAGAGCGCAGATTTTCCAAGGGCCTGTAGGTACATTTGTAAATCTCGCTATCATTGTAGCCGGTATATCAATGATTGTATCAGCGTTCTTCTAGGGGGCAGTATGAGTGAAAAAATAATATTTAACGCTACAAATCAAGAAAATATTACGGCAGCAGCTTACGATCTCTGCATCGTAATGGAAAATACGATGCCTCGCGTACCATGGCTTTCCAATTCAAAACAGCAAGATGCATTTAAAAAAATAGTTGAAATGATTTCAATCAGTGCAGAAAATCTCAATGCAGATCAAGATTCTAAAAACGCAGTAATATTTTGGACGCTAACATTACTATATGCCAATAAAAAATCATTCCAGTTAGCTACTGCAAGTGTTAAAAACTGGAATAGCTATGGCATATCTCCAGTAGCATCAACCTTTGTTTCGTGGATAGGTGACAATACACATCCGGGTCATGTAGTGGCAGAATCAATAGATTCATGGGGAAAATAGTAATTTCCAATATGAGAAAAACATTTTCAAATACATATCTTATTTGTTTCACAGCTATGGTTGTGTTAGGTGGTAATTTATATTATTCCATAATCACAAGCGAGCCTCATTGGTTTCAAAGATCAGGTTCAATTGTTGTGTTACTTGGAGTGTTAATTGTTGCACGCAGGGTAATTCGTTTAGGTAAAGATCACCAGAACAAAGATTGGAACCTACCTGATGAAACACCTGAAGGAAAAAGAGTTTTACTAGACCAACGTTCTGAGTATGTTATAGGTCCAATTATTGCTGTTATCGGTACAGTAGTCTGGGGGTACGGAGACTTGCTGTTAATCTTGTAATACATGAAAATACGCATAACAAACTCATCCAGCGGGACTTGGAAAGCTGGATGAGGGCGTTATGCGTCATAATAACACACAGACTTGTGGGAGTTCACATAATGAAATTGCATTATATATTTTTTGCTATTTTTATTTTTTTCGCTCAAAACACTCTTGCAAGTGATTTATTGATAAAAATTAAAAAAATGTCAAAAAGTGAGTATTTAAACACAATGCCAAAAGCTATGAATGATTTCATAGTAAATAGTGGTGGAAAAGTTCAGGCAGGAGCGGGGATGAGTATGACTGGTGTTCAACGAATAGGCGATATGATTGTCATAATGTTTGAGATGGAATATAACAGCCTAAAAAGGGCAATAAGAAATAAAAGGGACATGTCCAACGAAGATATTAAAGATTTTGTTGGGTCTGACAATTTCAAACAAAACATGTTTGGAAAAGATGGAGCTGAAAAGAAATTTATGATTAATCATTCATGCTCAGAACCTACTAAACTGGAGGCTTTGAAGAAAGGGGTAATAATAAAATATATGTACATGCTTGATACGGGCGAGCATTTGGGGGCAGTTAATATTTCAATTGATTCATGCAAATAGTTATTACTATTGCAAGCAACCTTATATTAAGGTTGCATTTATTATTTTTATTTTCGATGCAACATTAAAAATGAAAATAACGTTTTTTATAACTTGTAAGGATTGCTAAAATATACCCCTCATCATACATAGAGGAATATCTAGTGAAAAAATTTAATAATGGCAAGCCTTATGGTGGATCAGGTATAGCGCAAAATGGCGGTTTAACCGGAGCCACAGATACCGATTACTTTTATTTTTTTTGCCCAAAGTGTTCTGATAAACATATTATGCGTATCTTGGAATATGATGAAAGAGATGAAAGCAAAGAAAACCCATATAATTCTGAGTTCAAGAAAAAAGCCAAAAATGGTTTCACGCTAGTCTTTAAACTATATTGTGAAAATTGCAACCATACAGATTTTGTCAAAATATCTAATATGGCATTGCAATGCGTCACACATAATGAGTTATTCGAAAAAATAAACGCATAACAAGTTAATTCAGCTGACTGCCAAAAGTGTCGCGATTTTTGCAAAGAACGCAAAAAGTCGCGCCACTTTCGTCAGCCGCTGATTAAAGCGTTATGCTAAAAAATAAGGAGCTATTGAGTGTTCAACAAAAAGAAGGAGCCACCTCTGCTTTCCTATTTTATACTGAAAATAAATTTGTCAGCTATAGAGCAGTGGTTACCAAATCAAACAAAAATTGATCCAATCCCTGATAAGGACTGGAAAAGCACCAAAACTAAAGAATATGAAATAACTATTCTCCCTACTGATCCTTTCACCTTTTATCATAAACAAGCAAATGAGTTTTCTCCATCTATTGGCGGGCTTGATGTACTTAAGAATGAAAGTATAGGGTGTGTTGAGTGGGCTTGGAATCAATCATATTTCTATCTAAATGTCTCAGAACCAAGGATTCCTATTTTTAGCGTGCCAATTGACGAAATATTACATTTGCTAAAAGCCGGAAAAAACCTTTCAACAAAAGCACCAAGAGACGAGGAAATAATCTCACTAGATACAGATGAAAAATTCAATGAGATACATCGAAACAGGTCGTCACGTTTTGCTCTGATGTACTCTAATGAATTAGTGTCATTAACTATAGTATGTGCAAGCGCAGATGACTTTGTTAACTACTAAGCATAACAAAACG
>CAZTTV010000066.1:0-3599 GCA_964616385.1 uncultured Candidatus Saccharibacteria bacterium
GCAATTCGTCTTATATCAAGTCGCACAGAAGTATAGAATTTAAGAGCCTTACCTCCTGGTGTCGTTTCTGGATTTCCAAACATTACACCTATTTGCATTCTTATTTGGTTTATAAAAATAACGACAGTTTTACTTTTTGCGACAATTGCTGTTAATTTTCGTAGTGCTTGTGACATAAGTCGTGCTTGTTTTCCAACATGATGTGCCCCCATGTCTCCTTCTATTTCATCTCTTGGTGTAAGTGCGGCTACGGAGTCAACTACAATAACATCAATTTTACCAGAACGAACCAAGCTCTCTGTTATTTCCAATGACTGTTCTCCGTTATCTGGTTGTGATATTAGTAATTCATCTATTTTCACGCCCAGTTTTTTTGCATATTCAGGATCCATTGCGTGTTCAGCATCGACAAATGCGCATATTCCTCCTTTCTTTTGAGCCTCTGCAACTATATGTAGTGCAAGTGTGGTTTTACCTGAAGATTCAGGTCCAAATATTTCTATTATTCTACCTCGTGGTACACCACCAATTCCGAGCGCGTGGTCTAGTCCAAGTGAACCTGTTGGAATAGCATTTATATCAACATGCGGTTTTTCTCCCAATTTCATTATTGCTCCTTCTCCAAATTTTGTTTGAATTGATTTTATTGTATCTTCAATGCTTGCTCCTATTTCTTTTGGTGTTATTTTTTTTGCCATAATTTATTTTGTTAGATGATAATTTAAAAATATCTATCTTTTTTAATTTAATAATCTACCTCAATACTAATCTAAGTTTTTTGTTTACTTCTCTGCCAAATTTATCTTCAGCCCTAAGTTCTATTATATTAAGACCTTTGTAAATAAGCAATTTCCCATTAAATGAACCAGTTTCATCTACAGAGATTATTTTATCATTTAAACTAATACGCGTGATATTCTTTGTATTGCCTTTAATTTCTACAAGTGAGTTATCAAAACTGTCTCCGTCCTTTGGATATTCTATCGTAATTTTTGGACCTGATATGAGAGCCCTTGATTGATAATATGTATAACCAACAATAATTAAAACTACAAAGATTATCAGTAACACTTTTAATGATCGTCGTTTTTGCATATATCACATAATTTAATTTCTAATTTTTGTCATCCTCATGTTCATCCCCACTCTCTTCCTCTTCGTCGTTGTCGTCGTTATTTTCGTATTCATCTTCATCGCTAATCAATATCTCTCGTGGTCTTGAGCCGTCTGCTGGTCCTATAATTCCGCGGTCTTCAAGTATATCCATAAGTCGCGCTGCGCGCGCATATCCAATTCGTAGTTTTCTTTGTAGATACGATGTTGAGGCCTTTCCTGCTCCTACGACAGTGTCGTATGCCTCTTCATAAAGTTCGTCATCATCTTCATTGTCGCCTGAGCTTTCTTTTGGATTGCCGTTCATTGTATCAAATAGGGAGTTCTTTCCTCCGTCTTCTGTTAGATTAAGTTCGCTTGGAAGTTCATCCTCGTACTGTTTGGATAAATATTTTACAACTTTTTTAACTTCATCTTCTGTAACGAATGCAGACTGTATTCGTTGTGGTTGAGACATGTCACTAGAAAGATAAAGCATATCTCCAGAGCCAAGTAGTTTTTCGGCTCCTCCTGTATCAAGTATTGTTCGTGAGTCTATTTGTGATGAAACTTGAAGTGCAATTCTTCCAGGGACGTTTGCTTTAATCAATCCCGTAATAACATTTACAGAAGGTCTTTGTGTTGAAAGAATAAGATGTATTCCAACAGCACGACTCATTTGCGCAAGACGCACTATCGCAGCCTCCAATTCTTTTGGGTATGCTGTCATAATATCAGCAAGTTCGTCTATTACTACAATAATATACGGCATTGTTTCTGGAAGTTCTCCGTCGTCTATTTCGTTTTCACTGTTTTTACCTTTGTTTTTTATAGAAGCATAAGCAGGGGCAACTACATTTTTATGATATGACCCTATGTCACGAACAGATTCTGATTCTAATATATCGTATCGTCTGTCCATTTCTTTTGCAGCCCATTTTAGAGATAAGATGGCTTTTTTAGCATCTGTAATTACTGGAGTAAGAAGATGAGGAATTTTATTATAAAGTGTAAGCTCAACTCTTTTTGGGTCTATCATTATAAATCGCATGTTTTCAGGAGGGTTTTTGTATAGAAGGGAAGTTATAATAGCGTGGATTGTTACAGACTTACCAGCCCCAGTTGCTCCTGCTATTAGAACATGAGGAAGTTTTGCAAGGTTGGAAAAGAATGATTTTCCAGAAATTCCTTTTCCAAGAGTAAACAAAAGTGGCTTGTCGGAGTTTTGATACTCGCTTGAAGATAATAGGTTTGATAATCCAACTGTAGACCTAGAGTGGTTTGGTACCTCAATTCCAACAAGTGATTTACCTGGGATTGGCGCCTCAATTCTTATCGGGTGAGCTGCCAGCGCAAGTCCAAGATCATTTTGTAATCCTACTATTCGTGAAAGTTTTACACCCTCTGCTGGTTTTAATGCATACCTTGTTACGGTTGGTCCAACTGATATTTCATCCATTTCAACAGTAATTCCAAAATTCTGCAGAGTTCGTTTTATCATATTGGCATTTGCTTTTATGTCTCCTACTCCAGGTTTACCAGAATCGCTCTTTAATAAAGACAATGGTGGGGTTGTGTACTGTCCGTATTTAACAGAACTTATTTGGTTTAAGATTGGTACGCCAGCAGGTTCTTCTATTTTTTCTTTATTTTTGTTTTGACCAATTCCAAAAATATTCAGCTTACTTTCTTTTGTATCTTCCTCCTCATCCTCGTACTCATCTTCGTCATATTCTTCCTCATCAGAATCTTCGTATTCCTCTTCATCTTCATACTCTTCTTCATCACTTTCTTTTTCTTCATCTTTTTTTCTAAACCAAGAAAATTTAAAATTCCAAAAATTTAATTTTGTGTCGAACATTAAAAGTGCTGAAATAATAAGTATCGCAACAAGTAATATGAGTGATGCATATATGTCGAACAATTTTACTAAAGGGCTTGCTATTAGTTTACCAACAATACCACCAGAACCATTTTTAAAAATAATTGTTATTGTTCCGATTCCAGACAAAAAGAATAGTATTGCACCAACTATTTTTGTTGTTACTAATTCTGGTTTGATTGATTTCAAAAAAGATAACCCAAGAATGAACATTATAAGTGGAAGTATGAAGTATCCAATACCAAGGAGCATTTCCAGAAAATTAAAAACAAATTCTCCAACTACTCCTGATTTACCCCAAGATGCTAGTACTAAAAATACAGCTATAACAAAAAAAATAACGGCAAGCATACTATGCCTAGTTTCTTCTTTTAGGTTACCAACAAGACCCCATTTTTTCTCTTTTTTCTTCCTTCCCATATAATTATTTATAGGAGTATTTTAGCATATATTAGAGTACTTCTGAAACGTCTAAAGCCACTATTACCGTGGTAATAGTGGCTTTGTGCTTCACTCATAAGTCCACGAAGGCAAGGCCTTTGTAGATTTGCCAAGAAAGACTCTTGGCGAGGGGAT
The DNA here is from genome assembly GCA_964616385.1 of uncultured Candidatus Saccharibacteria bacterium. Classification (GTDB taxonomy): domain Bacteria; phylum Patescibacteriota; class Minisyncoccia; order Phycocordibacterales; family CAZTTV01; genus CAZTTV01. The sequence goes on from CAZTTV010000066.1 coordinate 3,551, forward strand.
TGACATCTACCACTTTAATGATAGATTTAAATTGGATATTTATGTAATA
>CAZTTV010000067.1:0-3536 GCA_964616385.1 uncultured Candidatus Saccharibacteria bacterium
CTAACATACTTGCAAATACATAAAATGGGTATAATTGACTAAACCAGTGATGGTCAATAGACATTAACCAATCAAATGCCATAAATAATTCTGAAACTAAGAATATTGCTAAAAACGCCACTGATAATGTAAATGCTTTTTGAAAATGTTTTACATCTGTAGCTTCATCTTGCGCTCTTGAATTTTTTATAATAAAGTGTCTGAAACCTATCCAAATCAATACATAAATCACGGATCTAATCAACCAACTTGGAACGTTTAACCACCAATCTTTGGTTTCCATTACAAAATCGTAATTTTCTGCTGTAGGGTCAATACTAGTATATATCCAAGCGAATATATGATTACCGTGCATTGCTGAATACACTAAAAAAGCCAACACCAACAATGAGCCTGGTACTATATACGCCGTAAGACCTTCCATTACTCTAAATAACACTGGAGACCAACCTGCCGAAGCAGCGCGTTGCATTGCATAAAACACCAATACACAAACCGAAATTAATAAAAAGAAAATCATCGCCACATATACTGCAGACCAAGGTCTGTTTTGAGCTTGCATTAAAACATGTTCTAAATGTGCTTCTTCATCAGTATGTGAATCAGTTTTAGTAGCATGTCCATCAGTAGCTTGATCACTTGTTGTTGTTTCATGCGTATCTTTAGCATGTTGCATCATTTCTTTTATATCGTCCGTAGTTTTTGGAGCAGTAAAAAATCCGTAACCAATTCCTAAAGCACCCAATATCATTAATGCAATTGAAAAAGTTTTTAATTTACTTGAAAATGTATACATATCTATTATTATTCCGTGTAATCGTTTATTTTAACAAATCGTTTCTCAATTGCTCAACATAATGCGTTACTTGCCAACGCTCTTTCGCATTTAATTGAGATGCATGTGAGCCCATGATACCTCTACCATACATTATAACATGGTAAATACTACCTTCTGTAATGACTCTATCTTTATAATTAGGTACTCCCAAAAATTTCTCTCTTTTTACCAAATCACCTTGACCATCGCCTTTTAAACCGTGACAAGTAGCACAATAAATGTCATATAAAGCCTTCCCTTTTGTTTGATTCGCTTCAGAAACTCTATACAATGAATCTAGTGGAGCTTTGGTTTTAAGAGGTGACCGTAATGAGTCTTTTGCTAATTGATATCCAACTTCATTATTGGAATAATCATAAGGCACTTTACCTCTAGCTATTGTTCCTTCAACAGGTAATTGTGCCGAAGTTCCATCTTTAAACACCGGATCTGCTGCATAAGTATCATAGGGCACTGCATTATACATATCGGTATCGCCCATATATTGTACTTGCCTTTCTCTTTTGCTTGTACATGATGCAAAGACAAGAATTAAAAGGAATACTGTTATTATTTTAATAAAGCTTTTCATACTTAGTGCTTTTCGTTTACTGTAATTTCGATTGCTCCTGTTTTTTCTAATAATGATGTCAAAGTATTTTCATTATCATCATCTACATTCACTTCCATTAAAAACATATCATCGGTAGTTCTAGGATCTGGATTTTCTGCATTTCTAAATGGCCATATTTTACTCCGCATATAAAATGTAATTACCATTAAATGCGCTGCAAAAAATACTGTCATTTCAAACATTATCGGTACAAAGGCTGGCATATTTTCAGCAAAACTAAAACTAGGTTTACCACCGATATTCTGTGGCCATTCCTGTATCATTATTAAATTTAAAAACCAAACTGAAAAGCTTAAACCTATGATACCAAATATAAATGCAGTGATACCAAGTCGCGTAGGTTCTAATCCCATTGCTTTGTCTAAACCGTGTACCGGAAAAGGTGTATATACTTCTTCAATGTGGTGATGTGCAGCACGAACATCTTTGACAGCTTTTATCAGCACATCATCATCATCATATAAAGCGGATATTACTTTAGAACTCATAATTATGATTTAAGTTTATTAGCCTGACCTGCCCAATCGTCTCTTTGCGCCCTACCGGGGAAAGAATCTGTAATTGAATCTAACAAGTCATATTCTTTTTCAGTCATTTTACTTACCTGGTCAAAACTATAAATACCAATTTGATTTAATGTTTTTTCCATTACTGGACCAATACCTTTGACCTTTTTAAGGTCATCTGGTTGTTGTGTCTTTATATCAAAAGTTCCTAACCTTTCTAATAAATTAGATGTTTTATCGTCATTACTTTCTGGTTCGCTAATTATTTCTTCTACTAAATTACTAACAGCAGGTTCAATCTTCTTTACTTCTTTTTTTACTACTGCACTTAGATTGTCTCTTTCACGTTTATAATTATCTCCAGATGATTTTAAGATAGATTTTATTTCTGCCTGTGCAATTACTGGAAAGGTTCTTGCATATAATAAAAACAATACAAAGAAGAATCCTAAAGTTCCAACAAAAATTCCAACATCAATAAATGTGGGTGAAAACATTCCCCATGTTGATGGTAAATGACCTCTACTCAAATTGATTACAATAATATCAAAACGTTCAAACCACATACCAATATTGATAAAAATAGCGATAATGAATGTATATATGTAATTGGTGCGAATTTTCTTAAACCATAATAATTGTGGTATCACTGAGTTGCAAATAATTAATGACCAAAATGCCCACCAATATGGTCCGGTAGCTGCACCCCAAGATAAATAGGTGAAATCTTCATAACTACTTCCTGTATACCAGCCTACAAAAAATTCAGACATATAGGCAACTGCCACAATACCTCCTGTTACCAATATTACTTTATTCATATTCTCAATATGAACACGTGTAATATATCCTTCAAGATTTGAAACTTTACGCATAATTAACAACAAGGTTTGCACCATTGCAAAACCTGAAAATACTGCTCCTGCAACAAAATAAGGAGGATATACTGTACTATGCCATCCTGGAATTACTGAGGTAGCAAAGTCAAAGGATACAATTGTATGCACAGAAAGTACTAATGGTGTTGCTAAACCTGCTAATACCAATGAAACTTCTTCAAAACGTTGCCAGTCTTTCGCTTTACCACTCCATCCGAAACTTACTAAACTATATATTTTCTTTTGGAAAGGTTTGGTTGCTCTATCTCTAATCATGGCGAAATCAGGTAATAAACCTGTCCACCAAAAGACCAATGAAACTGATAAATAGGTTGAGATTGCAAATACATCCCATAATAATGGTGAGTTAAAGTTTACCCACAATGAACCTAATTGATTTGGTATAGGTAATGTATAAAAACCATTCCAAATTCTACCCATGTGAATTAACGGGAATAAACCTGCTTGAAATACGGCAAATATGGTCATTGCCTCTGCAGAACGGTTGATACCCATTCTCCATTTTTGGCGAAACAATAATAATACTGCTGATATTAATGTTCCGGCATGACCGATACCAATCCACCATACAAAGTTGGTGATATCCCAAGCCCAGTTAATTTTATTATTTAAACCCCAAACACCAATACCTGTTCCTATGGTATAAGCGATAGCTCCGAATCCCCATAACATGGCAATTA
>CAZTTV010000068.1:0-3525 GCA_964616385.1 uncultured Candidatus Saccharibacteria bacterium
TAATGATGATTGGTCATCAGTTCCAGCGTTCCTTAGAAGATCAAAACTTAAATAAATATTACTCACGTACAATTTACTACATAAAATAAAAACACATTGCCATTGCAATGTGTTTTTATTCAGCTAATATTCTTTTTGTTTCTTTTTTGTATGCTTCTACATCGGGCTGGTCAAACACGTTTACATCAAGCAACGCCCCGAGATACACTATTTCCATCATTTTAAATTGCATAAACTCTCCTATCGTCTTCGGTGATATATTATCTAAAATTATTTCCATAAATGGTACTCCCTTTTTTGAATACGCAATTTCTACTCCTTTAAAAATAGCATCCAAAATATCATTTGAATTTTTTCCATTTACACCTTCTATTAAATTAGAAAATAACCCACTTTGTATATCAACACCATTATCTTCTTTACTTTTTATAAATGATATTATCTTATCTTTAATACCACCAATATACAGCTGTCCTACACTATGCAAGTCAGTAGAACCTATTGAAACAGTTGGTGTAATCCCCTTTTCATTTTTCCCAATACTCTCTCCCATAAGCTGTCTATACCATTTACCAAGCGATTCAAGTTCACCATTAAAAAAGAAATTATCATTTATAACTTTATTTTTCCCTAGACTTAAAAACAATACCACAGCTGACATGATTGCAGGATTTTCAATAATATTTTCATCTAAACACCTAGCACGCATCTTTTTAGCTCCGTCTAATAATTCATATATATCAAACCCTGCAAAAGCAAGCGGCAAAAGCCCTACGGCAGAAAATACAGAATATCTCCCACCTACACTTTTTGGTATAGACATCACAGATATATTTTTTTTATCTGACTCTTTCCACAACTCAGAATCTTCATCAGTAGTAACAACAAGTCTGTCTGATATATCGCCAAATTTCTTTGACAACACATCGACGACAAACTCAGCATTCACTAATGTTTCTACTGTTCCACCTGACTTACTTATTATATTTACCACTATATCTGATGGACTTTCTATCTCTGTATTTAAAAAACTTTTTAGATTTACCAAATTTTTTGAATTATTAGTATCAACAAAAATCATTTTTGGATATGTTGTATTTAATAAATCAAAGTGACCTTGCAAAGCATCGTACACTGCCTTTGCTCCCAAATTGGAACCTCCGATACCTATTACTAAAACATATTTTAAATTACTATTTATTTTTTCAGATACAATCTTTTTAATACTATTAAACAATTCTTCATCAAAAGGTAAATTCAAAAAAGATTCTTTATTTTCATATCCACCCACTAGAGAAACCTCTTTAAGGCGTTTAGTAACAAGCACAACTAACTCCCCTGTTTTTTCTATAACAGTTTGGTCTAATCCTGTATTGTTGATTTTTAATTCCATGTTTATTGCACTTCAGTATTGTGTGCGCAATTACTATCACCATTATCTTTATAGTAATTGTACGCTGAAGTAGCTGCCATAGCTCCAGTGGCAGCAGCTGTTATGTCTTGCTTAAAATGCTCAAAAAGGTTCATTATATCGCCTGCAGCGTACACACCTGGAACATTTGTGTTCATACTCCCATCAACATCAATATGCCCATCATTATCAAGCTTAAGATTTAATGACTCTACAGGAGTCACATTAGGAATTGCCCCTATTTCTATAAACATACCATCTATAATAAGATCATGTGAACCATTATATTCCTTATCCAAAACAATTTTTTCAAGCTTATCTTTACCAATTATTTCTTTAACCTGAGCTCCAAAAATAATTTCTACCTTACCTCCAAGTTTATCAAGTTTTTTTTGATTAGCAGGTTCAGCTCTTAGTTTATCTCCTCTTACAATAATATAAATTTTATCAGCATACTCAGCAGCAAGACTCACACCTTTAACAGCCGCATCGCCACCTCCAACAACTGCGATAGTTTTCCCACCATAAACAGGACCATCACAAGTAATACAATAGTGAACTCCACGCCCTGTAAGTTCTTCTTCGTTTGGTAATCCCAATTTCCTACGTTCTGATCCAAGAGCCAAGACAATCGACGAAGCATGATACACTTCATCGTCAACAAAAACGTTAAAACAACTGCCGTCTTTTTCTATTTTTGAAACTTTTCCATCAATTATTTCTGCACCTGTAAATTCTGCTTGTTCTTTCATTTTCCCCATAAGTTCATACCCGTCAATCTCTTTAAATCCAGGATAATTTTCTATAACACCAGCCGAACTTGTCTGTCCTCCAAACTCTTTACCTATAATCAGCGTCTTCATATTGTACCGCCCAGCATAGATCCCAGCAGAAAGTCCTGCTGCACCTGTACCTATTATCACACAATCATATTTTTTCATACGTTAAATTATACCACAAACAATATACGCAAATGTAACATTACCCGCATATAAATAAAATCGGATATTCAAAATCTAAGCCTCATAACAACAGCTATTTGATTTTATTTATATCTCCTTCAATAACAATAGGTTGCATACCCAAAACTTCTTCTTTATAAGCCGATTGAGCTGGTATCTTATTGAGAATAAATATCGTTTTATTACTACCAAAAGCATATCCTATCTCAAGAAATGTATTTCCGCCTATGTAGTTAGAAATACCTTTCTTTTCATAATTAGTAATTAAAACACAATCGCTCTCGTCAATCTTTTTGAAATGTGTGCGGATAGCATCACCTTTTTTCTTCCAAACATCGTGCTCTGGTGGAAAAGCATCTATGCCTCCGTGAATATCAAAATAATAACCCACCGATGTATCTTCAGTATCCTTTGTTTCAAACTCCAACTCAGGTGTGAGCACAGTGTGTCCAAGCTCTTCTAATTCCTGTTTTAAATTCATAAACTTTTTATAAGCAGACATTGACGAACAAATACATATTTTCATAATTTATACGGCGTACCGTTTTGTGATCTAATAGTGTAGCTTTCAGAATTAGTTGAATTGAAAATTATTTTCGAACGATAAAGTTATAAATATGCCAATGTTTTGTTCGACCTTCCTCCGTATCTTCTTCTTGAAACAAGATAATCTCAAAGTCCTTTAAATATTCTCTTGCCTCATCAGCAGTTTGATATGCCCTATGAAGACTTTTTGATTCTTTGTCGTATCCATCATACATCTGCCCACAAAATATTCCACCTTTTTTTAATGATGACTTTATATCCATAATCACACGACTAAAATGTGCAGGTTCACAATAAGACAATGATTGCATCGCCGACGCCAGAATATATTCATTAGATGGAAAGTGAAAATCCTCAAATGAAATCACAAATGGGTGTAATCGTTTATTTTTTATTTCTATAGCTTCCTTCTCTAAAAGAGGGCTTTTATCAATAACTGTCACATCAAACCCTTTCTGCAAAAGATATCTTGCATCTCTCAATGCCCCACCGCCAATATCAATTACTTTCCCTGTATTTTTTACATACGAAAGAGCCTTCACGAGTAATTCGTTTGGAGGTTGTGCCCGTGTCATATCATACCATTCAGACCAGTTAATTTTATCT
>CAZTTV010000069.1:0-3256 GCA_964616385.1 uncultured Candidatus Saccharibacteria bacterium
GAACCTGATGGAGAAATATTTAAAGAAAATCTTAAAATAATTTCAGAAAAAATAAAAGAATATTTAAAAAACTAATATATGAAATTTCTAGGTATTGATTATGGAGAAAAGAGAGTTGGTCTTGCTACATCTGATGAGAATGGCAGTATGGCTTTTCCTAATGTTGTTTTATTGAATGACAAACTGTTGTTAGAATCAATAGAAAAAATAATAACAAAAGAAGACATAGAACAAATTATTATTGGGGAGTCTTTGGATTACAAAAATAAACCAAATCCAATAATGGATAAGATTTTACCTTTTAAAAAAAGTCTAGAAGAAAAGTTTAATATTGTTGTACAACTTGAACCAGAGTTTCTGACCTCTTCTCAAGCAGAGGTAATACAAGGGAAGAATAAAAAATTAGATGCTTCAGCTGCAGCTATAATATTACAAAGTTATTTAGATAAACATAGTCATTTATAATGTATAATACATAACATGATTTCAATAGATGATGTAGCAAAATTAGATATAAGAATTGGTACGATTAAATCTGTAGATAAAGTACTTGGAGCTGACAGATTGCTTGTATTAATGGTTGACGTTGGGGAGAATGAAGATAGACAGATTGTTTCTGGTATAGCCGAACACTATGAAGACTTCAGTATATTAGTAGGAAAACAAGTCCCAGTTATTATAAATCTTGAAGTAAAAGAAATAAGAGGTGTGGAAAGTCATGGAATGATTTTGTATATTGTTGGAGATAATTTTCTTACAACACTTGAGCCTTGTGAAAAAAATATTCCTGCAGGAACACAAATAAAATAATGTTTGAATTATTACATAATACTAAAATCAAATTAAGGGATTGGATGATAAAACATGCTGATGGACGTCATGCAAAGTTTTGGCTTGCGGGATTGTCATTTGCTGAAGCTTCTTTTTTCCCAATTCCTCCAGACGTATTTTTAGCTACGATAATAGCTTCGAAGCAAAGACAAAAATGGTTATATTATTCAATAATAACAACGGTTGCGTCTGTTGCGGGAGGTATGTTTGGGTATGTTATAGGAATGTGGTTTTTTGGTAGTTTTGGTAAACCACTAATATCTTTTTATGGACTTGAAGGAAGTGTAAATATAGTTAGGGAACTTTTTGTAGACAATGCGTTTTGGGCTGTGTTTATAGCTGGTTTTACACCAATACCATACAAGGTGTTTACAATATCAGCAGGATTTTTTGATGTAAATTTTATTATATTTGTAATAGCGTCTACTCTCTCAAGAGCTCTTAGATTTTTGTCAGTTGGGTATATTGTAAAAGTTTTTGGTGAAGATATTGGTAAATTCACATTTAAGTATTTTAATATATTGACTCTAATTCTTTCTGTATTGGTAGTAATTTTAATAGTAATGTTCAGTCGTTAGCTTTTATTAGTCGTGGTGTAAGGATATAATATATAAATGGGAATAATAGATAAGAAAAAAATTACTAGTATTTTTCCACCACCAGAGTTTTTAAAAATGCAACCAGCTGGTCTTGATATATCTGATCGAAGGATTAGATTTTTAGAGCTGGAGAAAAGCAAAAACGGACTTGTTATAAATAGATTTGATAGTGTGGGTATACCAGACGGGGTTGTTGTCTCTGGAGAAATTAAAAAACCTGAAGAATTAAAAAAAATATTAAAAGAATTTAAGAATAAAAATAATATTGAATTTGTGAATGTATCTTTGCCTGAAGAGAAGGCTTACATAGAAAAGATGGATGTCCCAGATGTTTCTGGTGATGAACTTCGCAATAGTATAATGTTTCAACTTGAGGAATATATACCAATACCAGCGTCTAATGCTGTACTTGATTACATACCGTTAGAAAATTTTAAAAATAAAAAAATAAAAGAAGTAATCATTTATGTTTTACCGAAGAAGGTTGTAGATGTGTATGCTGAGATGTTTTCTGGTACAGGAATAATACCTACATCTTTTGAAATAGAAGCCCAGTCTCTTGCAAGAGCTGTTGTGCCAACAAAAAATACAGGAACTACTATGATTGTAGATTTTGGCAGGACTCGTTCAGGTATTTCAATTGTAAAAAATGGAATCTTACTTTTTACTTCAACTGCAGAAATTGGAAGTGATATGTTGACGAAGGCAATAGAAAAGAATTTCTCTATAAACAAAGAAGAGGCGTATAGAATGAAAAATGAAAGAGGATTAACAAAAAATAAAAAAGATGAAGAGTTTTTCTTGGCTGTTCTACCAACCATATCTATATTACGAGATGAAATAAATAAATTATTTATTTATTGGCATACTCACAATACTTCAAATAGTGGTGGCAATAAGATAGAAAGAATTATTTTATGTGGAGGAGGGTCAAATTTGAGAGGTCTTACTGAGTACTTATCTGTCAGCCTTAAAGTTAATGTAGTTACTTCGGATCCATGGGTCAATGTTAATTCTTATGACAATTATATTCCGGAGTTAAAATTAAATGAAGCACTTGGATATTCAACTGCAATAGGGTTAGCACTTAAAACATTTGAAATATAATTTAAAAATAAAAAATGATTAATTTATTACCAGAAGAAAATAAAAATAAACTTAGGACTGAATATAGGGCTAGATTGGTCGTTATTCTTTCTTCTTTATTTTTTGCATCTATTATTGTAGTGATAGTGTTTCAAATTTTATTTTATGTATCAATCGTAAGTATGGAACGTTCTTTATTAAACAAACTTAGTATTTATACAGATAACTTTGTTGATATAGAAGGTAAATTGAATGATGATATTAGAGGTATAAATAAGAAACTTAGTATATTAGAAAAAACAGACGGTGTTAAATCAATTCAGGGTAATGTATTTAGTGTTATTGTAAAAGACATAGGTGACGTAAAAATAGTAGGTTTGTCATATGAGAAAAATAAGGCGGGAATACAAAAAGTTCACATAAGCGGTAAGTCTCCGAATAGAGAGAGTATTGTAAAATTTGTTTCATTATTAAATACGGAAGGTTTTTCAGAAGTTAACTCCCCAGTATCTAATTTTGTTAAAAACAAAAATATAGAATTTTCAGTAGAAATAATAATATAATATGTTTTTCATAAATAATATAAATAAAAAAACAAAAATGCTGATGTATGTTATTTCTTTGTTGAATATATTGGCATTGTTAGTGTCCGTATTTATATTTTATATCGTTTACAATAAATACGACTCAGTTGTAGAACTAGAAAAAAAAGTTAAGATTACTGAAAATAGAAAAGACAA
>CAZTTV010000070.1:0-3138 GCA_964616385.1 uncultured Candidatus Saccharibacteria bacterium
ATTGATTGTTTAAATGATTTAATGAAGTGACTTAATACTATTTCAACTCCCCTCACTCCCGCTATATTTTACAATTATCTATCCTACTACATCTAACATCTCTCGTCTTTTTTCTCTTCTCTATTCTCTCTTTTCCCTTTCTCAATGAAGCTTTCTTATAAGTTTTGATTAAATATTTATTTCACGCAGACACCACTGATTTAATGATTTAGTGAAATTAGCTAATACTATTTCAACTCCCCTCAATCTCTCCATCTCTCTATCTCTCCATATTCTACCATTATCCATCCCACCATATCCATCGTCTACCGTCTTTTCAACATGTATTAAACCTTAATAAAAATCTTCTTTTTATATAAAATATGAGCAATTAAATAATAATAGGAAACAACCAATAATGCATAGATCAATGAGCTTAACTTTGGTGTGGTAATTACATTTGATAACATTTCATACAAGTAACCATGAACCGATTGACCATCTGACAACTCAATCATACCAAATAATTTTGCGGTAAAACTTGCCAGAAAATATACAGTAATGGCATTTGACCCAAATATTATGGCTGGTTTGCCCCATGTTGAGTGACCCAAAATATCTGCTACGTAATATATACCAGCAAAAATTAAACTTGCCCATCCTCCTGTTACTAAGACAAAACTACTTGTCCATAATGCTTTATTTAATGGAAAAATAGTGCTCCATAAATATCCAAGAATCAAGGCCACCACTCCAATTATTATAAAGAATTTTAATTTATCTTGATGTGTTTTATTTTTATTTAAAATAGTCATTCCTAAAAACATACCGAAAATAGTTGTTGCAATAGACGGTATTGTACTTAACAGACCTTCAGGATCATAATCATTTTTCCAGGTATGGGCGTTTGTTAATATTTTCATATCAATTACAGCGGCCCAATCAGACCCTCGGGTTAAAACAGGTAATTCTCCATTCATTGGCAACTGTGTCATGATTAGAAAATATCCAATTAAAATCAAAAGAAAAACACTTAACAAAGCTCTCCAATTTAAATGCAAAAACAGCAAAGAAGATATAAAGAAAACAATTCCTATTCTTTGCAGTACTCCGGGTAAACGCAAATCAGAGAAATCTTTAAAAAATGGAAATTCATTGGTAAAAACAGCAAGAAAAAGACCCAGAAAAATCAATTTTAAAGATCTTGATATGATTTTTTTATATACGTCTGCTCCAATTCCATTTGCCTTCTTTTTAGTGTATGCAAAAGTGATAGACATGCCTACAATAAACAAGAAGAAAGGAAAAATAAGATCTGTTGGTGTTAGTCCATGCCATTCTGCATGTAAAAAGGGAGCATAAACATGATCCCATGTTCCTGGCGTATTTACCAATATCATGGCAGCGATTGTGACTCCTCTAAAAATATCAACAGACAAAATTCGTTTGCTAGTGCTCATAGTATTAAATTTGTTCTCAAATATATTATTTTTACCTACAAAAAAGTAATATTTTTCAATATTATTGCATCGAATATTTATTTATGTCGCCACAATTTTTAACGCTTGTTATCGGTCTGTATTTTCTCCTTTTAATTGGAGTTTCTTATCTAACCGGAAAAGACGATAGCAACGTAATTTTCTTTAAAGCTAGTAAAAAATCACCATGGTTTGTTGTTGCTTTTGGTATGATTGGAGCTTCTCTTTCGGGTGTGACATTTATTTCCGTTCCCGGATGGGTACAGAGTACACAATTTAGTTATATGCAAATAGTAATAGGCTATTTCTTTGGGTACCTGGTAATTGCCTATCTATTGATTCCTCTTTATTACCGACTTAATATCACCTCAATTTATGAATATTTAGAACAACGATTTGGTAGTACAAGTCATAAAACGGGAGCGTTCTTCTTTATTATATCTCGTTTGCTCATTGCATCGTTCCGTTTATTTTTAGTGGTTTCTGTGATGCAATATTTTATTTTAGAAGCCTGGGGTGTACCCTTTGAACTAACCGTAGTACTTTCTGTTTTATTTATATGGTTATATACATATAGAGGAGGTATAAAAACTATAGTTTGGACAGATACTCTACAAACTTTTTTTATGCTTTCATCTGTCGTAATTGTTGTAATAATAATTTTACAGAAATTAGATCTTTCTCTATTTCAATTTTTAAAAACAGAATCTTTTCACAATTACAGTAAGACATTTTTTATAGAAGATTTTAACGATCGAAAACATTTGGTCAAATCTTTTTTAGGAGGCATGTTTATCGCAATTGCCATGACCGGACTCGATCAAGATAATATGCAAAAAAACCTTACTTGTAAAAACGAAAAAGATGCTCAAAAGAATGTAGTGTCACTTGGTTTTATATTAATATTTGTCAACTTTGTTTTTTTATTACTGGGAGCCTTGTTATTTACTTATGCTTCACAAAATCAAATTGAAATACCATTGGTAGATGGTAAAATTAAAACCGATTTGTTATTCCCTGAAATCGCATTAAATCAGGATCTTGGAATTGGAATTGCGACTGTATTCATTTTAGGTCTGGTAGCAGCAGCATACTCAAGTGCAGACAGTGCGCTTACTTCGCTAACAACTTCTTTTAGTATCGATTTTTTAAATCTACCCAAGCACGAAAAAACCAAACAAAAAGATACTAGAAAAAAAATTCACATATTTTTTTCTGTTTTGTTAATAGCAATAATAATTCTTTATAAATACATTTTAGAAGATAATATAATAAGTACTTTGTTACAAGTTTCGAGTTATACTTATGGTCCTTTACTCGGCCTGTTTTCATTTGGTATTTTTACTAAGTATAAAATAAAAGATAATTTGGTTTGGGTAATTTCTGTCTTGTCTGTATTGTTTACTTTTATTTTAAATCAGTACGCTCCTGTTTGGTTCAATGGTTTTCAATTTGGATTTGAAATATTGATTATCAATGGATTATTTACCTTTGTAGGGTTGTTTTTTATTAGAAATAGAAAATAGAGAAAAGAGAAGAGAAAAAAGACTGGGGCGGGTGAACTTCCCTGATTAGTGTTGACCGTCTTTTTTCTCTTCTCTATTTTCTTTTTCCCCTTCTTTTTCGCTATTTTTGAATCATGGAAAAAGACCTAAGCGATTATCGTAAAAATTACGAAAGG
>CAZTTV010000071.1:0-3136 GCA_964616385.1 uncultured Candidatus Saccharibacteria bacterium
AAAATTGGAAGGAGATTAAATAATATTACAAACTGGGTTATCATATATTATAAAAAGGGTATCGTATATATACGATACCCCACTTTAATATTAAAAAAAATTTAAATATACATAGCTGGTAATTAAAACTAAACTAAAAATAATTAGTGGTGATATTATCCCCCATATAATATTTTCCAAACTGAACTTCTTTAGTATGTTCATTTATGTACCTATGCTCCTGAATGTACTAAAGTTGTATTCTGTTGTGTATATTCATATAAAATATTAAGTTTGTCAAGCATTATTAAATTATAATTTAATGTTAATATATTTATAATGAATAAAAAAATTATAATAGCGAATTGGAAATTAAATCCAATCGGTACAAAAAAAGCAAAACATTTATTTAGTGGTATTAAAAAAGTAGCAAGTACATTAAGAAATGTACAAACTGTTGTTTGTCCGCCATTTGTATATATAAACGATTTACAAAAGTTAGTAACTGGACATAGGGTTGTAGTTGGTTCGCAAGATGTTTTTTTTGAAAACAAAGGAGCTTTTACTGGAGAGATATCTGCAGGAATGCTTAAAGATTCAGGTGTAAAATATATAATAGTAGGACATTCTGAGAGAAGAGCGTTAGGTGAAACAAATAATATCGTAAATAAAAAAATTATCTCTGCGTTAAAAGAAGATATTAATGTAGTTGTGTGTATAGGAGAAATAGAACGAGATGAAAATGCAGAATATTTAAATTTTCTTAGAACTGAAATAAAAGAATCGTTGCACGGTATTTCAAAAAATAAACTTAATAAATTGACTATTGCCTATGAACCAATTTGGGCAATTGGAGGTTCTGGAGGAGGAACCCCCGATTCGCCAGATGAGACAATGGAAACAGTACTTTTTATAAGAAAGATTTTGTCAGAATTGTTTGGTAAAAAAAATGCAATGAGTACACCCATATTGTATGGAGGTTCTGTAAACAAAAAAAATGCAGAAGGGTTTCTCTCCGAGAGTGGGGTACAAGGTTTATTAATAGGTGGTGCGAGTTTAGATGCAGTACATTTTGGAGAAATTTTAAAAAAAGCAGATAAAATATAAAGAATGGTTAAATTGAATAGTATAAAAAGTGTAAGAAGTATCAAGGATTTAAAAGGAAAGAGAGTGTTGTTACGTATTGATTTTAATGTACCAATAAAAAATAATAAAATTGTTGATGATTTTAGAATTAAGAAATCATTACCTACAATAAAGTTTTTAAAATCAAAAAAAGCAAAGATTGTTTTGGTGAGTCATATTGGAAGAAGTAGAAAGGAGAGTCTGGATATTGTTGCAAAATATTTAAATAAATCTCTAAAGGTGAAATTTTTATCAAAAACTATTGGTAAGGAGGTAGAAACTTTTGTAAATGATATGGAAGACGGTGATATTATTTTACTTGAGAATGTGCGAAAAAATATTGGAGAAAAGAGGAATAATAAAAAATTTGCTGAAGGTCTAGCTAAATTAGGTGATGTATATGTTAATGATGCTTTCTCTGTCTCACATAGATCTCATGCTTCAATTGTATTACTACCAAAACTTTTACCAAGTTATACTGGACTTTTGTTGGAAGATGAAATAAAAAATCTTTCTATATCAAAAAAACCTCCAAGACCATTTTTGTTTATGTTGTCTGGAGCAAAGTTTAGTACAAAAATTCCTCTTATAGAAAAATATTTGAAAATTGCCGACAATGTATTTGTTGGTGGTGCTCTTGCCAATAACTTCTTTAAGGAAGATGATATTAATATTGGAAAATCTCTTATAGAAAAAAGTGAGACTAATCTTAAAAAGATATTAAAAAATAAAAAATTAGTTTTACCAATTGATGTATTGGTTGAAGAAAAAAACAAGGTGTCAATAAGACTACCATCTGATATTGGTTCTTTGGGGATTGTTGTTGATGATGGGCCTGAAACAGTAAAAATTCTTCAAAAGATAATATCAAAATCAAAATTTATTTTATTAAATGGACCTCTTGGAAATTATGAGAAAGGGTATGATAAGGCGACGATTGATTTACTTAAGTCTGTTGCAAAAAGTCGAGCAAAATCAATAGTTGGAGGCGGAGATACTGTGTCTATTATAAATAAACTTAAAATTGAAAAGAAATTTACATTTGTATCAACTGGTGGCGGGGCAATGATAGAATTTCTCGCAAGAGGAACATTAGTTGGTATAGAAGCACTTAGAAAATAATTTTATCTAATAAAAATGTCCCCGTTCAGACGTATCTGACGGGGATTTTTTAGTATATTTCTGATCCAATTTTCCCATTCACCGCTCTTAGGAGATTTCCTTTTTTGAATAGATTGAATATTCGTATTTTAGCACCTTTTTCTTCTGCAAGCCCAAATGCAGCATGGTCCATAACATCAAGATTTCTTTTTATAACATCAGTGCAACTAATACGTTTTATTATTTTAGCATCAGGGTTTTTTTCTGGGTCTGATGTATATATTCCATCAACCTTTGTTGCTTTTAAGATAATATCTGCATTAATATCCAAGCCTTTTTCGACAGCTGCCATATCTGTTGTAAAATTTGGAATTCCAGTACCTCCTACAAAAATAACAACTCTTCCTTTGTCCATGTGTCTTAATGCACGTTTTTGTATATATAGTTCGCAAGCTTGTGGTACTGAAATAGAGCTCATAACGCGTGTTTCAATTCCATTTTTTTCAAGTCGATCTTTTAATGTTATACCGTTTAGTATTGTACAAAGCATACCCATTATGTCTGGAACTGATTTGTCATGGAAATTTGGCTTTAAATCCTTACCACGAATAAAATTTCCACCACCTAAGACTATTGCGATACTACATGATGACCCCTCTATCATATTTTTGATTTCATCAACAATGAATTGTATGCGTTTTTCGTCGAATGACTTTCCGTCAGGACTACCGAGTGCTTCCCCAGTGATTTTAAAAAGAACAATTTTTATCTTTTTTTCGATCTCTTCATTCATTTCCTTCTCCTTTTCGTCGATTTAGATTTGGTTTATAAAACTAGCTCCATAGTAATGTATTGTGAACAAAAATCAAGCTATGAACAATTTGAACGATTTATTTTTATTAAATTAAAATGTAGTTTTACATAAAGCTAT
>CAZTTV010000072.1:0-3129 GCA_964616385.1 uncultured Candidatus Saccharibacteria bacterium
TATGCACTACAAAAACAGGCAAATCGCTCCGCGATTTGCCTGTTTTTTGATTTTCAGAATTTAATCCGATTACTGTATATTATTGTGAAATATCTCCACGTAACTTTTCAATGTATTTTGATGCAGCGTCACGTCCTCCAAGACCAAATGACAAACCTCCTGCCAAAGCAAGCATTACAACCAATCCTGTAAATAGAATCTGCATAAATTGTTGTGCTATACCAAGATGTGATAGCGCGATAATGATTGCGAACAACCAAATTGCCCATCTTGTTACACCACCAAGAAAATGTGCATTAGCTACATCTGCAGCTTTTGCTGAACCAACAACAACTTTTTGCATTGCGTCAGCTATAACTGCTGCAACAAGTAATATTAGTGCAGCAACAATTACGTTAGGTAGGTACGAAAGTACTACCTGCTGTAAGAATACATTAACTTGTGATAATCCAAGTACATCAAATGATGCTACTAGGAATGCGATTATGAAGAACCAACGTACCAATGCTCCTACAAAAGCTCCCGAATTAAGACCGAACCCTGCTTTAGAAAGAACATCTCCAACGCCCATGCTTTCAAGTGCTCTATCAATTTTAAGAGCTTTTATGAATTGAGCTACTACCCTACCTAGTACTGCTCCAACTACCCATCCAAGGATGAATATGATTATTGCAACAACAAGATTGGGAACAAAATCAACTACACCGATCCATAGACCTTGAAATGATTGTGTTAGTACTTCGCTCCAAGTTTGTAATAACATAATATGTTTTACTAAATATCTTCAACCATTATACTTATAACGATTGAAATAATAATTATTCTAATAATTCCCCTTTTTATTATAAAGAGGTAAACATGCATATTTACCTCGCTTACGCGAGACTAATCTAAAAAATTCGACCTTCTAGATTACTAATAATTATATCATTATTTTATAACAACTTATGCATATTATGTGGATAACAAAAACCCACTATATATGATATAAAACGGGTTTTTGTTATATATTTATTCATTTTTATAGTACCTATATCCCTATTTTATCCAATAGTTTTTCATGAGAATAATCCAAAATATCACGTATAAATTTATCATACATTCCTAGACGATAGTTAAATTCTTTTGTGTCTAATACTGCATATTTAATATCTTTACCCATTTCAGATTCTATGGAGTGAAGCGCATTATTAAATTGTTTTTGTTTTAAATTATCTCCAACAATCAACATATCTACCGTGCTATTTTCTTCTCTTATAAAAATGCCTGACAATATTATCAATTTAATTTTTCCTGTGCCTTTTAATTTCTGTAAAACATTTTTCTTGTCTACAGAAACAGAGTTTACTAAAAGAGACTTTACTTGTTGTATATACTGAAAATCAGGATTTAATTGCCAACCAACAACACGTTTCTTTTTTGATTTTGTCGGAGTAGTTATTTTTATTTTTTTACTACTATTTGTCTTTTTTATTTTTTTTGTCTTTATTGGTATTTCTTTATAAAAATTCTTTCTTTTAATAAACTTAATGCTATCAAGTATAGAAATCTCTGTACGAAGTGTACTTGCTGACACCATACTTTTTAAAATAATATCTTTATTCTCAAATGCTGTTTCAGGGTTAAGTAAAAACAACCTCATAATTTTAACAAGCGCATTTGAGCTAAACAATTTCCCTAAAATATCCATTAGAACAGTATAGAATATAGAGCATTATGTTTCAAGGGCTTATAAATTTACTAAAATTACATACGAAAGGGGGCGAATTGCTTCGCAATTCGCCCCCTTTTTATATGTATATATGAATTTATTTCAATTCCACTGTTCCACCTGCTTCTTCAATTTTTTTCTTAATCTCTTCTGCTTCTTCTTTCTTTACACCTTCTTTAAGCATAGTAGGAGCTCCGTCAATCATGTCTTTTGCTTCTTTAAGACCAAGACCTAAAATTTCTTTAATAGCCTTGATAACAGCAATCTTTTGATCTCCAGCTGATTTCAATTCAACATTAAAGCTATCTTGTTCTTCTGCACCTTCTGCACCTCCTGCTCCTGGTGCTGCAACAGCTACAGCTGCTGCTGACACACCAAATTTCTTTTCAAGAAGTTTAACTAGTTCATTCAAATCCAAAACACTCATAGACTCAACAGCTTCTACTAAATCTTTAAATTTTTTAGGAACTTCTACGTCTTCTCCAGCCTCTTCTTTGGTTTCTTCTTTTTTCTCTTCTTTTTCTTTTGCTGGCTCTTCTGTTTTGGTTTCTTCCTTAGGAGCTTCTTCTGAAACAACTTCATCCTTTTTCTCTTCAGTAGTATCTACTGAAGCATCTTTTTTTTCATCTGTCATGATATTTATAATTTTATATTACTAAATTTTTAATATTTTGTTGGACTCAACTACAATCTAAATATTATGCTTCTTTAGATTTTGCAATTTCGTTAAGAGCTACCGCTAGTCCTTGTATAGGACTATTTATAACGTTCACAAACATACCGCGAAGTATTTGCATACCGGGTATAGATGCAATTGTAGTCATTTCTTCCTTGTCTTTATACTCACCTTCAAATATACCTCCAAGAATCGCTACTTTATTTTTGTGAGTTTTTTGAAATTCATACACTTCACGTGCTGGAGCAATAATATCTTCACCGTATGCAACAGCGACCTCTCCAGAAAGTTCTGGCCTATCTCCTTCAACTTTCAAATCATTAAGTGCTCGCTTTATCAATGTTTTTTTTGCAACAGTAAATCCAACATTTTGTCCTCGCAAATTACTTCTAAGTTCTGTTGTATCTCCAACAGATAATCCGTGAAAATTAACAAAAACGGTAGACCCATCTTTACTAAATATATCTTTAACTTTATTTAGTATTTCTACTTTTTTATCTTTTTTAATTGCCATATCTTTTTTAATTCTCTCTAAAAATAAATCGGCTTCCACAAATTATGGAAGCCGTAAACAAAACCGAAATACACACAAAAAGTGTTAGTTTCGACCTAAACAGGGCTTATGCAAATACAAATTAGGTATCTATGCCTGTCTTCTACGGCTTATGTAACTAATATATTATATGAAACCAAGAAAAAGTCAACAAAAACAAAGTCCTCAGGATTATTCCTAAGGACTTTA
>CAZTTV010000073.1:0-3099 GCA_964616385.1 uncultured Candidatus Saccharibacteria bacterium
ATATGTAAAGGAACAAGGAGTAGAGAAAGAGTATAAGGTTTGTATTGGTTCAGCGTGAAAAGGAATTTCCTGTTTTCGCCACTGGGACACCGAAAAATAGTTACAAGTCAAATAATTTAGCAAGGTATCGTTGTTCGTCATTAAGTAAAAGGGTTTTAACTATATATTCATTAGTATTTGGTATCTTGACTTTTACAGAGTAAATCGTTTTAGCGATTTCAATAGTCTTTTCCGGGGATAAAACCGCTTTCTTTTCCTTAAGCTGTCTTTCCAGTTCTTTATAAATTTTGTAAGCGACAAAAGCTATAGTGATATGCGCTTCTATCCGTTTGTGTAATCTATGATATATGGGACGTATTTTTAAGTCATGTTTAGATATTCTAAAAGCTTTTTCTATTTTCCAAAGATGTTTATAGTTTTCAATAATATCCTCTTTTGATAAATTAGTATTAGTTAAATATCCCTTGAGCCCATCCCATTTTGCATCTTTCTCGAACTTCTCATGATCAATACTGATCTTAATATCTCCAACCATTTTTAGATATTTGTTATACCCTCGATTGTTAATATTTGCTTTGGTTAACTTACCGGATTTAATTTGTTTCTCAAGTCGTTTTAGTCCTCGCTGACGATTAAATTTATCTTTTGCGGCTCTTTTATCCGAGTAGTTTATTACAAGGCTTAAATCATCTTTCTTTATTATGCTGCTTTCCCCATTGGAAAGATTGAGCGACAATATTTTCTCTTTAATTTTTTCCTTTTCATTCTTTATTCTAGCGCCTAATATAAATTCGTATCCTTGCTCTTTTAACTCATCAATATTTTCACCCGTCAGTAAGCCCGAGTCAGAAACAATAACTAATTGTTCAAGATTATATTTTTCCTTAAATCTGTTGAT
Source organism: uncultured Candidatus Saccharibacteria bacterium (assembly GCA_964616385.1). Lineage (GTDB taxonomy): Bacteria > Patescibacteriota > Minisyncoccia > Phycocordibacterales > CAZTTV01 > CAZTTV01. The sequence continues at coordinate 899 of CAZTTV010000073.1, forward strand.
AACCGGAAGAATTGTATGTCCCTCAAACTTATTACCGCTAAATATTTCATAAGCTAATGGATAGCCTCCGAGACTGACGAGTAAACCTAATATGATTTGCGGGTTTTGATGTTTTCCTTCTTTTGAAAAACCCCTCTTTCTGATTTCGTCTTCGCTATCTATTTCAAAGTAAAGTGTCGTTACGTCATAAAAAACTATGCTGATCTTTCCTTGTAATATCTTGAGTGTATGATCATAGCTTATTTGTTGTATCTTCTCTTTTTGATTACTATACAAGTCATCTAAATAACGGTAAACCTTTTGTACGTGAATATCAATGTCATAATATTTTGAGAGAAGATCCGTTGTCTTTAATTTACTACTCGGAAAGATTATTCTGGAAAAAACTAACGCCTTAAAAAGATCATTCTTCAGTTTATTAAAACCTATTTCGTTGTATAGTTTCTCTAAAAGTAGAGTGGTTCCCGAAACCGTTATCTGTTCTATGTTTTCTATAAATTCATTGACTTTAGCTCTTTCATCAAACTCTAACTCAATAAGACCTAGATGATTTTCTATCCACGTTTTCCCCGTTTGATATAGCTGTTCTACTTCGAGAGTGTTCTTGCTGCTTCCTATGGTTTTTAATACTTTATAGCCTCCGAATCTTTTTTTATCTATTACTTGGACGCTTATGGTTCCGCTTTTATTCTTTTTCTTCCTTACAAACATGAGAGAAATATAACAATTTAATCCTTGGGACACCCAATATTCATTCCCTAATCCCTTAACTTGTTATATCTTAATAATTTAACTTTTTTACCCCTTTTTTGTGTTGAAAACAGGAAAAAGCCTAGATACGAGCTTCTGGGAAACTAATATCTAGGCTATTAAATCGAGTAATAATACAGAACTTATTTCAACAACAAAAGTTTCTTCGTTTGAGAAAATTCTCGGGCAGTTAATCTGTAAAAATATGTTCCACTTGGTAGGGAAGAAGCATCGAAGGTTACATTGTAATTGCCGGGTTGCTGCTGTTTGTTTACAAGTGTTGCAACTTCTTGTCCTAGGATATTGTAAACCTTTAATGTAACTAACACACCCCTGTCGCTTCGCTCCTTCCCCTCTCGAGAGGGGATTGAGGGGTGTGTTACAACATATGCTACGGCATATTTTATTGTTGTGCTTGGGTTAAACGGATTTGGATAGTTTTGTGTTAATTCAAATTGCAAATTTTGTTCAATTGGTAAATTAGATTCCACTTGGACTGTTCCGTCATTGTTATATTGAGCAACACCAAAATCATAATTATCTCCATTATCCGTTCTTCCGCAAAGAATTATCTTATCGTTTTTAAGTGCCATACCATATGCATCATCAAAACTCCATTCTGATGTTAAATGTGTAGTTACAATACCATCAGAATCAAAGTCAGTATCTAATGAACCGTTTGTGTTATAACGAATAAGAGCAAAATCATGACCAACTGAACTTGTAGCATAACCTCCAACCAAGATTTTACCATTGCTTTGTAATGCAAGACTATAGACTTCATCATCCGAGTCGCTGATAGAAGTTAGTACAATTCCATTTGTACCAAAACCAGAATCTAATGAACCATCAGAATTATAACGTACAACAGCAATCTTATAAAACTCTCCATTACTATAAGTGCATGATACTACGATTTTTTCATCCGGTTGAATTGCAACAATTGCACTATTCCCAGCAATGGCACCACCAACAGAGGTTAAAACTTTACCATCAGTATCAAAACTTGTATCAAGAGAACCATCGCTATTATAGCGTACAACTCCTAACTTGTTTTCTGTGCCGTCTTTGGCAGCTCCTACAACAATAATTTTATTATCCGGTTGAATTGTGAGCCCCATACCGTAATCCCTATTCGATGTTAAATCTGTAGTAACTTTTCCATCCGAACTGAATGTATCGTCTAACACTCCATTGGTATCGTAACGGACAACAGCAAAATCATATGTGTTTCCACCATAGGAATAACCTGCAACAACAATTTTACCATCATTTTGTATTGCAACAGCTTGTCCTTTATCAGTAGTTCCAATACTTGTTGTTATTTTGCCACCGGAACCAAATGTATCATCCAAAGAGCCATTGGGATTGTATCGGGCAACGGCAAAGTCACTATTGGCAAACGTCCATCCGGCAACAACAATTTTATCATCATCTTTTTGAACAGCAAC
>CAZTTV010000074.1:0-2988 GCA_964616385.1 uncultured Candidatus Saccharibacteria bacterium
GGTGATATTGTTTCTTTTGCAGGCGATTTTTTCACTTATATCATTAAGCTGGCATCAACAGATCAAACCAGTATAGATCAGACTGTTTTGCGGTCTCCAGCTGAAAATTCTAATTCAAACAAAGATAGATCAAATGGAGAGAAACTCTCAAATGATATAGAGCCCAGGACCACTTTTGTAAATGAACCCAGTCCTTTCCTGGATATTCTTTGCGACGATGCTAGTTCTAATCAGAGTAAACAGAAAAAATCAGAAAAAGAAAATCTTGCTGGCAAAAATAAAAAGTCTGGACAGAAAAAAACCTCATTTATTGTTTCATTTATTCGACAATGTAGCTTAGCCTTGGCGGATGAAAAGCCAAAAAGAAATAGAAAAAAAGGCATCCTAATATTTTTGATGCTTGTCAGTATAATTGGGGCGGCGGCATATTATTACCTCAATGACAATACCCGTGAAATCAAACAGTTACTTAAAATGGGGCAATATTCCGAAGCAGCTGCATTAACCACAGAATTACTAATAACAGACCCTGAAAATAAAACATTGCAGGAGCTGGCTGTTAACGCAATACTTAATAATTTTGTTCCAACCTGGCTAAAAAGCCTAAAAGATACGCAATATGAGGATGCCGAAAAGATTCTTGAAAATACCAAGGGGGATTATCCAGACTTAGAAGAATTAGCCAAATCAATAAATATATTGCAATGGCTTACTGAAATGCATCAATTTATGGCTAACCGAAATGAAAACGGAGGCATTGCAATTTTCAAAGATGAAAATAAAATTCAATCCTTATTGTTATTCTGGAATTCCACGCTCAAAGAAAACAGAAAAACCCTGGCAATGATAGCTAGAAATGTTTCGGCTTTTAAACCTGCTTATGAACAAGTTTTAAGTAATGTTCGCTTACTTGAAAATGATCAGAATCTTTACCTTAAGGCAATCGATAAGTTAAAAGCTGATATTCTGGAACAATTAAAAGCGGGTCAAATTCAGGAGTTACACTCAACAGTGACCTATTTTGAAAAAAAATATTCTGCTGTTTCAGGTCTGGATGATCTAAAGCTTGATATTTATCAGTTTGTTAAATTAAACGAAGCGGTAAAAAATAAGAATATACAAGATATTGCCATATTGAATAAGAAACTTGAATTTAAAACGCCCTTATTTATTAAATATAGCCAAAGTTCATTTGCAGAACAACTTCCATCTGAGCAATTTACAGAACAGTACTCTGAAGCGCTTAAGTCTTGGGAAGCAGGCGAAACTGAAACAGCCATCAAGTACTTACATGACTTATCAAACAGCAATTGGGGATCCGTTGCCGACAAAAAACTTGAACATTTTCAAACAGTATTAACTGAATTTTCAGCATTGGAAGCATCCAAAGGGAATGAAAAATACGTTGAAGAGTTATTCAATTTTCATGCTCTACTGAAACTTCCTGAAGATGGGTATTTTCTTAATTTGATCGAACAAGATTTTCAAAATAATGAACAGCTTGCTCTGGAAAAGGCCAGAAACAGCTTTAATCAAGCACAGTTTTATTGGGATAAGTATGTCGATAACAATGGTATTGGAGGAATATTGCGTTTGGAAGAAACGGTTTCCAAGGCTTTTAAAGTTCAAGCAAACAGCCTTTCCTTAGCCGTTCAAAATATTCTCTATTCTCTTAAGATATACGAGAATTTACATGCAGATATACCACAGGATATTAATCAATTATCGGCAACTATAAAAAATGAAGCTGAGAAACAACGTAAATGGTTAATTGATCTTGAATTAATTTTGAAACCTGAAACGTTAAAGAAAAAACTTGATCTACTGTCAGTAGCCGAGGGTTAATAATGGAAAAAAACAATGATAAACTTAACACCTTTTCTTTGGAGCTTGGAAACCATAGCCCGGAAGGAATAGATATTTTATCTTCTGAACCTTCCAGAATGGTGAGTAGCACAATTTATTTGCTTGCGGCCCTTATTTTATGTGTTTTTGTGTGGTCTTTTATCGGTAAGAACGATGTTATCGTTATGGCAAAAGGAAGTATTAGGCCAGACTCAAAAATAAAACGGGTATACGCACCTTTGAACGGAGAATTAATAGATATCTATATTCACGAAGGAATGCCCGTAAAAAAAAATGATGTAATCGCAAGGCTTCATGCTTCAAAAGCTATTCAATTTAATGATACTTATATGAATGCAAAATTATCGTTGGCTAGTAAAAAAAGAGCGTTTCAGCGGTTTTTGTCACATAAAAAATTGAAGGAGCAAAAAGCTGAATCAATAAGGCAGCGTTACCTTACACAAAAAGGTATGTTAGATAGGCGACGATCAACATCCCTTGCACAAATAGCTGATAATCATAAACTTGTGATTCAAAATCAACGTATAGAAATACAAAAGCTAGGTATTGAGTTAAACAAGGCGAAAAATGAAAAAGAAAAATATGAACGATTGTATAACTTGCCGGCAAAAGGAGGGATTTCAAAAAAACAACTGATTGAAAAAACAACGGCTTATAAAAAAGCTAGAGTAAGTTATGCCCTGGGAAAGAACAAAATTGGTGCGCTCGAAACCAAATTCAATAAAGAATATAACAAGGAAAAAGAGATTATTTTACAAGGTGAAGTACAGGTAGTAGATGGCCGCATTCAGTATGAAAATGAACTGGAATCAATCGAGAAGGAAGAAGCGAAACAAAGGGATGGGATGCTCACAGCAAAACTGCTTGTTGAGTCGAGTTCTCGGGTAGCGCCTGAAAATATAGATGAAGATGGGTTCCTTAAAATTTTAGCACCTTTTTCTGGAATTGTTACTGATGTTGCTTATAGCCAGCCTGGTGATAAAGTCCAATCTAAAACACCACTGGCAGGTATTGTTCCCGCGCAATCAAAAGCTATTATGGAAATTGAAATTCCTGAATCAAAACGAGCTCTACTCAGAGAAGGCCAGACAGTTAAGATTAAAGTGGCCGCATTCGCATATC
>CAZTTV010000075.1:0-2943 GCA_964616385.1 uncultured Candidatus Saccharibacteria bacterium
TGCAAGTACTACACCTTCTACAAGTAATTCAACTACGACGCCTGGGGTTTAATTTATTAATATGAATACAGAATTTTATTTCAACAACAAAAAATATATCCCAGTTGCAGTTGCTTCAGAGATAACAGGGTATACCAATGATTATATTGGACAGCTTTGTCGTGCAGGGAAAGTTGAAGGAAAACTTGTTGGAAGAACAAGGTTTGTTGAAGAAGATTCCATATTAAAATATATTAAGAAGACTAATGTTCCTAGTGTTGGCGAAAGTAAACACAGTAGCGTTGATACACCAAAAAAAGATGATTGGAATGATATGATTTTTGGTGGGCAAGTAGGTCAAATAAAAAAGAACAAAAGTGTTGTAGAAGATTCAAAAGAAGTAGATAAAATAGATGTTGAAAGTTTGAAAATTAAGAAAGATGATACAGTAAAAAATAAAACAGAAAAACCAATTGCTGGACTTTCTGTTTATGTATCAAAATTACCAATAATCTTTAACAAAGAAAGAGTTAGAAGAATGGTGATGTTCCTCGCTGTGTTTTCGTTAGTTACTGGATCATATTTCTATTCAGATACACCAAATGCATCTGCAATGTACCAAAAGATTACTAGTGGTGTTGGTATAAAAGTAAATGAAATTAAGCAAGTAGCATTTAGTTCATTTGATTTTGCAAAACGAAATATAGTACAAAATACGGCAAATTCTTTAACTTCAATAGCTGTATTTACTAGCGACAGTATTGACTCTCTTACCACAAGTGAAAGACAAAAGTTTATTGATGGATTTTCTGATAATATAAAAACAGGAGGAGCTATTTATTTACGAACAGCAAGAATAATTCCAGAAAAATATGGAAGAATGGCATATTTTTATGTAGGAAGTCTTGAGAAGTTTTCCCACGAGGTGTCTATTGCAGAAACAGAATATATAAATATTATAAAAGATGCATCTATTATCGTATCTGAATTACCAACAGATTTTTCAAAAAGTTTTAATAGTACATATAGTTTTGGAAAAACAAAATCGTATGGGAATACAGCGAACGTGTTATCAGGTTTTACATACAATACATTAAGAAATATAAGTAATGCTACAAATAACGTAGCTGCTGGAGTGTATGAGACAATCTCTAGTGTTGTTTCAATTATTAAAAACGATAATCAAGAATACACCGCTAAAACATTCTCAGCCTATTCTGATATTAAATCTACTATTAGTAAAATAGAAGATACTAACAGCAGTAATAGTATTTTGAATGATAACGATAAAGAAAAGACACAAAAAGACACAAATAAAATTGAAGTAATTGGTATTGCAAAAATTGATAATAAAATTGCTACAGAAAATACCAAAAAGAGAAATGATACATATGTTGGTACAAGAAAATTCCAAAATGATTTTTACAAACCTATCATAATTAATAGGTCTGGTGTATCAAATGCAAAACTAAAAGATGAATTAAGTAAATTAAATAACTCACTACGCAGTGAGATATATAGATTGGTTGGAAGCAGTAATATATCAAACAGCCTACAGACTGTTTATAGAACAATTTCTCTTACAAATAAAATAGACAATTTGTCTGGCATAACAATATCAAATTCTACGGTATCAGGAATATCAGGACTTACAAACTCTGACATACCAGATGATATTACTGCATCAAATTATTTACCATTATCAGGAGGTATTCTTGCAGGAACACTAACGGGGGTAGATGCAACATTGTCTGGTGATTTATCTGTAACAGGCTCCACTGTATCAAACGGTGTTACAAGCTCAGGTAAAATTACGACAACTTTTTCTCCTACAACAACACCTCATACTTTCTCATCATGGGCAACAGGTGTTTCAGGAGCAAATGCAACCTCAGCCGCGCTTGTGATAAATGCATCTTCTGCTTCCTCAGATACAAACTTGCTTGGTATATCCGTCGACGGTAGTGCAAAATTCCTTGTAGATGCAGAGGGTGATATTTTTGCAAAATCAATCACTACAACAGGAGCAGTAAATCTTTCATCAACAACAGCGTCTACTCTTGTTGTAGAAGGGAATTCTACATTTGGAGATAGTACTACAACAGATAAAACATATTTTAATTCACGGATAGGGTCTTCACTTATCCCAACAGCAGATAATCTACTGGATATTGGAGATGGAATAAATGGGCTTAGGTGGAGAACAGGATATTTTGGTACGTCTGTTGGGATTGAAGGAACAGCTACATCAACTGGTTCTTCCGTAATATCAAGCGGTGCGTATCTTATCGATTCATCAGGAGCACTCTCATTAAATACAACGAATAATCAAAACATAATAACTGGTACAGGGAATTTTGGCATCGGTACATCATCACCATACGCAAAACTAAGTGTAGTAGGAGAAGCTGTAGCAGAATATTTTACAGCAACATCAACCACAGCAACCTCAACATTCCAATGGCTTTCCTCGACTCGTTCTGCATTAGGTACAGTAATAGGTGGTGTATGGAATGGTACATCCATAGGAGATTCATACATAAATGATTCAATAACAATTTCAGGTGGAACTGTAGATAACTCACCAATAGGTGCTACAACACCATCAACTGCTATATTCACAAATTCAACATCAACTTCTGCAACAACAACAAACTTATTCTCAACAATAGCATCATCAACAAACCTATATACATCAAACTTATCAATCGCATCTCTCACAGGATTTCTAAAGGCTACTGCAGGATCTGTTGCAACATCTTTGATTAATCTAACATCTGATGTAACAGGTTCACTACCAGATGCGAATATTGATAATGACATTACAATAAATTCATCTGCTGTGGTAACAGCTCCAAACTTTACAGCATCATCCGCATCAGCAACATCAACATTCGCAGGAGGTCTTACAATAGAAACGAGTGGATTTGTTTATGACTATTATACAAATAACATAGGAATCGC
>CAZTTV010000076.1:0-2893 GCA_964616385.1 uncultured Candidatus Saccharibacteria bacterium
CAAAGAAAGTCCATCGGGTAAAACTATTTCCCCTCCATTAGTATTAAAAAACACAACAGGCTTTATGTTTGGTGCAGTTGAGGTGTTAATTCAGCTACAAAACTTGACGAATACATAAAAATAATCTATTATATTTAATGGAGATAAGTATCTAAACAAACTTATTGATTGATTTGAAAATTTAACATTGGAGGAAGTCATGAGCGAACCAAGAAGAGATTATGCTTGGGAAACAAGCTTCTACATGATAAAGCCTCATGGTTTAGTGTTTCTTGAGGAAGTCAAAGAAATGATCAGGAATGGCAGTCTAATCATCACAGAAACCAAGAGACTTGTTATGCCACATTGGGCACTAGAAATTATATATTCTGACCTACCAGAAAGGTATCGGAATTCGGTTTTTAAGCCTTATGTGGACGCATACGTTGAAGCAGGACTTGTGGTTGGGAAAGATTCTATTAATACGCTTCTTAAAATCGCAGGTAAAGAACTTAATCCTATTGATTGCGCTCCTGAAAGTATACGATTTAAACTCGGTACACCAGAACCACTTATGATCGACAATGTTAGGTATTATAAAAATATCATTCATCGATCCAGTAACAGCACAGAAGCTAAAAAAGACATTGGGGTCTTCCGTATGATATAATACTCAGACAGTTAACTGTCTGAGTATTTTTTTATCAGAAAACAGCATTTAAACTTTCCGTTGTCTAATACAACTTTTTCAAAGAGTTAATCAATTATTCTTTAAATAGAATTTGATATTATCTATCACCTTTGAACTTAACAGATTTCTAGATTCTACAGTCATCCCGGCTATCACATTTTCTGTATATATTAATCTATCCAAATTACCGAGTTTGTCTTTTATTTCAGGATGATGATCTCTTATGAAAAAATTATCTTTATTTTTAAGCCACAGTTTAACAGCGTCAACATCTTTATAGATATTCCCTAGACAAGTATCAATTAAAATCTTACCATTACCTATTTTTTCTAGTTCGTCCTTTCCAATTATCTTAGTATTTCTAGGAACATGAATGGATACAATATCGCTCTTCTTAAATAGACCGTTAACAGGCAAATATTGAACCCCTTTCTCCTCCCAATCTTTTTTTCTAGTTCTACTGTAATAAAAAACATTCATTTTAAACCCTAAGGCTATGCTGGCAACTTTTTGTCCTGTTGCTCCTAAACCAACAATTCCGATTGTTTGTGAACTAAGCTCACTAGGTTTATCTCTCCATGTGTATTTATCGAATCCTCTTAGAAGATCGAGTAGCCGAGCAAAAATATATTCAGCCGTAGCATCATCACCATAGTCAGTTACATTTTTAATAACTATATTATGTCTTTCTACTTCTTCTAGATTAATATTCTCCAAACTTGTTCCGCAAATTCCAATGTATTTAAGATTCGGGGCATGTTTTAAAATTGAAGCATTTACAATTGAATGCCAATTACCCAAGATTGCGTCAGCATTATCAATTCTTTTACAAATTTCCACTTCATTTTCTGTATCAAAATCAGGATAAATAACACGCTCGTTTGAATAAAGTTGAATTTTTTCTTTTGCTTCCTCAGTAATCTTAACAGTATTAATAACGGCTATTTTATTGAATTTTTTCATATTTGATTTCATTACAATACATTACTGTAAATTATTGGAATTGTTACAATTTCAAACCTCTCATATACATTTAACATTCTACTTAAAACTTCGTCTGTAGTTTGCCCCGTAATTTGAACCCAACCAGCACAACTTGTATATTGTCTTTTTGACTCAATGGCATCTCCTACCTTATACGTAACGTTTCCATCAATCACTCCAGCAAGACTACTTAAATCCTTATAGGTAGAAATTTTAGTGACGACTCCATTGGTCAATGGTAGAAACATATCACCAACACATTGTTTACCACTTAGAGGAAGTGGTTGTATTTTTCTTCCAACCATAATATCGACTAATAAAGAACAGATGTCTACTCCAAAAGCAAGACTTTGATTTGATAACATGTGTTCCCCAGGAGTTCTCCATGCAAATTCGCAGATTATAGGTTGTCCTTGACCATCGACAAAGAACTCAATTTCTATATATCCATTTTTCAGACCGAGTTCCCTAACAATGTCTTGAGTTATTTTTCTTCCATCGAATCTAATATCCTCGTGATCTTCTGCAACCGTAATTTGAGCAAATTTCTCTTTATTCTCTGCGAAGCTCAGATTGGTGTATGGAAGCCATGTAAGAAAAGTTCCCATTACCTTACCGTCCTGAACCAGAGAATCAAAACTCCATATCAAATATGGACAGTAAGTTTCTGCAATGAATCGCCCTGTAGAATAATCAAGTCGAAGGGTCTCTAACTGATTCCTGCTTTCAATCTTGTACACCTCCTTCGACGAGAGCCCCCTGCGCCACTTAACAATAAAAGGGAAACTCCCATGTTTTTCGGCGAATTCCAAAGCGTCATCAATAGAAGTAAGTTCTTTGTATGACATTGTTTGATATCCGAGTTCTTGCAGTTTATCTTTCATTACTGCTTTATCTCTTACACATCGGGCTTGATACTCATTCAATGCACCGGGAAGTTTAAGTAGTGAGGCAAACTTCTGAATCACCTCCTGGTTATATTCAGAGTCATTATAAAAATAATCAACAACAACACTTTCAATGCAGAATTGTCTAAACTTCTCGACTTCATGTTCTACAGACTCAGTTTTGTCAAAAATAAAACAACGAATATTAGAGGTTGCATCCAGATAATTTTGATTAAAGAACATATTTTGCTTAAACCTTATCAAGACTAAGTCAATAGTTTTGTTTGATACCACACTCCTTGACAATGTACTTTCGCACTCCTCTACAAAAAGAAGTGTTGGTTTGTTAGTA
>CAZTTV010000077.1:0-2847 GCA_964616385.1 uncultured Candidatus Saccharibacteria bacterium
AAACTTTTACCAATACTATTAATTGTTTTTTTTTCTTCTTCGCTTAATTGCAATCCTGCAACAATATTCAAAGTTGATTCAAAATTTAAAGTTTTAAACTTTGGATTATCAGAGGTTAATTGTAATAATTTCATTATTCAACCTCACTTTATCTGTAGTATATAAAAAATTCAAACTTAAAATTATTTTTTCTAATGAAATATTTTTATAATATATCTTATTAACTTCATCATGTAATTTATCTAGATCAAATGCCTCTTCACTAAGTATTTTTAATAGATAGGCTGAAATACTAAAAAGTGAATCAACTGGTTTAATAATTTTTGTAGGCATTAGCATATTTCATCAACTCCTACATCACATAATTCAAAGAAATATGCAATAATAACCCAAGCTATCCCCATTGAATTCCAATCATTAACCTCTATACTATTTTCTATCTCTTTATGTAATATAGTGATTATTTTATTAAAATCTATTTTGTGAGCGGTAGCTATATCTTGTAATTCTGAAGTTTTTTTATTTAATAACTTTTTTTCTGATACTTTTAATTTTAATTTTTCTAATAAGATATTTTTATAAAGCTTATCTATAATATGGCTTTTTAAATCGGTAAGCACATTGTCTTCATGATAAAAATTATCTAAAACAACTCGGTAATCTAATGATTCTTTTATCTTTGCGCTAATTTTTTCATTTATTTCATTTATATTTAATTTAGTAGTTGTATCAACTGTACCAAAATCATTGTCCTCATAATCAACAATAATAGTTTTTTTCTCTTTAAGTAAATGTTTGAAAATTAAATTTAAGACAATAACATCTGTATATTTATCAGCTGTATTTAAGAAAAGTTGTTTATTCAATTCAATAAGCTTATTTGTCTCTAATGATTCTATAGTTTTTATCAAATCTGTATAATCAAGAAGGTATTCTTCTATTTCATTAATATTGTGTATATCTTTAAAATATTTTTTAGTTTTTTGATTAAAATTTGATTTGTCTAAAAGAAAAAATATTTTTATTACATATTCTTTATAGCTTGTTTTTGCAAATTTTGTTAAACAGTCAGATACTTTTTCTTTTGTTCTTGTTGTAGTAAGTTGATAAGCTATTTTATTCTCTTTATCGATTAAATCAATCGCTGAACTATTACCTGTTTTTGTTTCAAAATTGGCATTAATAAAGTTCTTTTCATAAACAAAATTAAAAATATCACGAAACCAATTTTCTCCATGAATATTTAATGATTGGTCATTAACTAATTGGTGTTGCTCAATGTCATAACGAGTGATTGCAAGAGTACGGCTTATGTTGTCAAAAGCAATTTTTCTATCTTCAATCATTAAATTCATCCTTAGTGTGATTAATTGATTTTAACATAATTTGACTTTGCACTTTACAACTGATGTATACCTAACGGTTGTCGTGAGCAATAATTTTCCCGCTAGGGTAAATTATTGGTCTCCTCGTACTTGTTATCTCTTTAGAGTGCTTGAACAAACCAAGTAAAAGTAGCTTGACAAGTTAAAACATCATTTATATCTTTTATTTCAACTTCAATTTGAAGTGAGCCTCTACCTTTTTTTGCAAACTGAGACTTAAACTTTTCAACAGCTTCTTCATCAGTTGAAGCATAAGCAATAATTTTTTCTTGTGCAGGTTTTTTGTATTTAATCTGAGCATCTCTCAGTACAGGTATAACTTTTCCTTCAAGCTCTGGAAAGAGACTTTGAAGATGAATACCACTTTGTGTTTCTGCTAGTGTAAATTGAGCACTTGCATGAATTGTTTTTATATGATTCATTACATCATTTTTAAAATCTAATGATAATCCATTATTTTCTTCTTCAATTCCTATATGTTTTACAAATGGGATATCTGTTGCTTTCAAATTTATATTCCTTTGTGAGATAACTATTTATTGTATGAACACTTTCACATCTTTAGCCCGATATCTCCCAATAGCATGACACCGGAAATGTACCGCTAACTCCGGAAATATGTCAAAATAACATATTTCCAACCCTTTATCACCGTTTGAGGCGAAAATTGCGAAGATCCGATCGTCATGCTATCGGATCCGGAGATGATATCCGTACTTTTCGTCAGGATATCGCCTCATACCCGGTTAGTATAACAAAACGTAGGCTATGGGAAAAAACTATGCGGATCCGACCCCGGGAAAAAACCTCACCCGCCCTACGCGACACCCCATCTCCCACATCTCAACTCTCAACTCTCGATCCGTCAACCCTCACATCCACATTCCCCCCACAAACCCCTGCTATAATCTCTGAAAAAAGGAGAATCATGCTCGAATACAAAGCGGTCCTCTACCAGGAGAGTATGCTGGGCTCCCTCCTCTTCGGGCAGTCCAAAATCGACCCCGTCCGATTCAGCGAATTTCTCAACGAAAACGCCGCCGACGGATGGGAGGTCGTGACCATGGAAAAAGATATCCGACGGATGCTGCTCTTTTGGCGGAGGGAAGGCTTCGTCGTCATCATGAAAAGGGAGAAACGATGAAAATCATGCAGATCGCCGGAATCCTCGTGGCGCTCAGCATATAGGTAGCATATAGGTACCAGGTGATAATGATAACTCATTTTTCATTCCTCTTGATCACTCCGTGAACGGCAGGTTGTGAGATACCCAGCACTTTGGCGATCATATGCTGGGAGTAGCCCTGTCGGTAGGCTTTGACGATCTGCCGGTTTCTTTCTCTGATCTCCCGGTGGCCGGTCAGCATCTTTTCCAGTTTTTCGATATCCGGTTTCTTTTCGATGTTCGGGGCTTCCACAAGGGCGGAGGCTTTTTTGAGCTCTTGCAACGCATCCGGATCCA
>CAZTTV010000078.1:0-2844 GCA_964616385.1 uncultured Candidatus Saccharibacteria bacterium
CCCCGATTTTTCAAAAGAGCTTCTACAGTTAATGCAGGAGATATCAAATGTATTAGTTAGATGGGACTTTCCTAATGGGAATAAGGTTACATATGATAACGAAAACAGAGATATTTCAATAGGAGAAAAACCTAGAGGTCACTTCGGTAAAGGCTATCGTGCCATATGCTTCTCTGCTTTTGTCATTGGGCTGATGAATTATTTATGTGCAAAAAACAGACATGCTGGTTTTTTGGTTTTAGATTCTCCTCTTACAACATATAAGGAAAGAGATGAAGTTTTATCAGGTGAGGATAGCGAACAGGCTTTTATTGCGAATAATTTAATTTATGCTTTTTACCGTGATCTATGTGATTTCTATAATGATAAACAAATTATAGTTTTAGATAACCAAGAACCTAGTGAAGACATTCAAGATAGTATGAATTACGTTCATTTCTCTAAAAATGAAAATATTGGCAGATACGGATTTTTTCCTGTAAGTAGAATGGCAAAAAATAATGTTTAACAGGAGGCTCTATGGAAAAAATAAATATTAACTTTCAATATTGTTATGGAATAAAAAATCTTGAACATGAGTTCGTGTTAAGCAATCGGACATTTGCACTTTATGCGCCAAATGGCGTAATGAAAACTTCTTTTGCTAAGACTTTTAAAGATTACTCTAAGGGTGATGAGACTGTTGACTTGGCTTTTCCTGATAGAGAAACCGTAAGAACTATAATTGCGGATGATACAGAAATACCACCCGCGAATATTTTTGTCATAGAACCGTATAATGCTAATTATCAATCAGAAAAAATATCAACATTGCTTGCCAATAAAGATCTTAAGCAAAAATATGATGCTGCTCATAAAGAGATTGATAAAGCTAAAGCCTTATTAATTAAAAAACTAAAGCAGTTGTCAGGGCTGACAGGGCGAAGAGATAACATAGAAGAACTTGTTGGGACTATATTTGGTAGTAGTTTTTTTACTTTTATTACGGAAATTGCAGAAGATGTTTCAGGCAGTGACTCATTGCCGTTTCATGATGTCAAATATCAAATCATTTTCAATGAAAAAGTGATTAAGTTTTTAGAGACAAAAGACTTTAAAACCAGCATAGAAAAATATATTGAGACATACGACGAAATTATTGAACAATCACCGTATTTAGGCAAAGAGTTCAAGATTCATCATGCTGATAATATACAAAAACAACTTCAAGCGAATAATTTCTTCAAGGTTGGGCATTCAGTAAATTTATCTGATGGTGAAAACAAGAGCGAATATTCAAGTGATGAAGAGCTAGAAGAAATACTAGCAACTGAAAAAAAGAAGGTTCTCAATAACGAGGAGCTGAAAAAAAGCTTTGATGAAATAGACAAAAAACTAACCAATAAAGAATTAAAAGATTTTCGAGATTATTTACTTGAAAACCAAGAAATCTTATCTGAGCTTGCTGATCTGGAAGCGTTCAAAAAGAAGATATGGATGGCTTATTTTGTAGACCAAAAGAGCCTGTTTGTGGATTTGGTCAAAAAATATGAAGAAGGTCAAGAATATATAAAGGAACTTGTAGATAAAGCAAAAACTGAACAAACTGACTGGGAAGAAGTTGTAAGTATTTTTAATACAAGGTTTTCTCATTTACCATTTCACTTAAGCATAAAAAATAAAGAGGATGTTATATTAAAAAGTGAAGTAGAAACTATTGAGTTTGTCTTTAGAGACGCGGATGGTGAAAAACTGTTTGAAAACAAAGAAGAGCTTTTGAATATATTGAGTACTGGTGAGCAAAGAGCTTTATATATAATATTTGAGGTAGAGGCGAGAAAAAAAGAAGACAGTGAAACCTTATTTATCATCGATGATATAGCAGATTCATTTGATTACAAAAACAAGTACGCAATTATCGAGTATCTCAAATATATGTCTGGAATAGATAAGTTCTATATGATGATATTGTCTCATAACTTTGATTTTTTTAGAACGATCCAGAGCAGAGGTGTTTCTACTTACAAGCAAAGTTTAATAGCATTAAAAAATGATTCTGGAATTAATTTAGAGCCGATAAAATATTTGAAAAATCCATTTATTAACGATTGGAAGTCGCATTTAAATGATAATAAAAAGCTGATTGCTTCCATTCCCTTTGTAAGAAATATTGTTGAGTATACACAAGGCATGGATAATGACGAATATCGACTATTGACGTCCGTTTTACATTTTAAAGACAATACGGACACCTTAAGTTTGGATGATATAAAACATGCTTTTGAGGGTACTATTCAAAATATTGATTTTCCAAGTGATAATAGCGCCAAAAAAATTATGGACTTAATTTTTGAAACAGCAGATGAATGTTTGACCGCGGATGAAGGTATTAACTTAGAAAATAAAATTGTCCTGTCTATTGCTATTAGATTGAAAGCCGAACAGTTTATGACGGCTAAAATTACTGATGATTCATTTTTAGAGGGGCTTGGGACAAATCAGAACTGGAAGCTACTTAAAAAATATGAAGAAGAATACAACAACGAGAAAAGTAATATAGCGACGTTACAGCGTGTAAATTTAATCACGCCTGAAAATATTCATGTTAATTCATTTATGTATGAACCCATTTTAGATATGGGGGACG
Organism: uncultured Candidatus Saccharibacteria bacterium; assembly: GCA_964616385.1. Lineage (GTDB taxonomy): Bacteria > Patescibacteriota > Minisyncoccia > Phycocordibacterales > CAZTTV01 > CAZTTV01. Next base: position 2,627 of record CAZTTV010000078.1, read on the forward strand.
GTGAGCTAAGAGAACTGTATAAAGATGTAAAATCAAATTTGAATAGTAATTAAAGGAAACGTAAATGCCTCTTTATCAAATTACAGATGATGTACTTTCCCCGTTGGCCTCAACAAGTTTTCAGGAGGGGAACCTTTGGGAAAGGCGTGATCTTCAACGCCTACTAAGGTGCCAACCTGTAGGCTGCTCCAGCCTGCTACTAAACTCTGAATCGGCCT
>CAZTTV010000079.1:0-2823 GCA_964616385.1 uncultured Candidatus Saccharibacteria bacterium
CACCTACGCCTCTTAGCGTATAATATGGGTGAAGTACTTCTACAGCATCAATAAATGAATAAGCTAAGTTACCATATTGATCAGTTGCTCTCCACATCATACCTTGAGTAATTCCAGCAATCCACATACTGGAAAAATACATAACTATACCTGTTGTTTGTAACCAAAATTGAGCTTCAACAATTTTTTTACTAAATATTTCTCTTTTATACATTCTTGGAGCCATATGAAATAATGCACCAATTATCATAAATCCAACCCATCCAAGTGTTCCATCGTGTACATGTCCTGGAATCCAATTAGTAAAGTGTGCTAAGGCATTTACTGATTTAATTGCTTGAATAGGGCCTTCAAGAGTACTAAGCATATAAAATGTTGATGCTAATACATAAAATTTGATCAAAGGATTCTCTTTTAACTGTCCCCACTCGCCTTTCATGGTAAGAAGCATATTAATCGCACTGCCCCAGGAAGGAAGAATTAGAATGATAGAAAAGACTGATCCCATGGTCTGTACCCAATCTGGAATAGTTGAATACAACAAGTGGTGTCCACCTGCCCAAAGATAAACAAACATCAAACCCCAGAATGAAAGGAGCGACAATTTATATGAAAATATTGGCTGACCTGATTCTTTTGGTAAAAAGTAGTAAATCATAGCAATAATTGGCACCGTAAGTACAAATGCAACAGCATTGTGTCCATACCACCATTGAACCATCGCATCGTTACTTCCTGCATACATGGAAACCGAGTGATACCACTTGCCCATGCCTGCAACAAAATAAGTTGGAACTTCCATGTTATTAAATACATATAACATGGCAACACCAAGAAAAGTTGCTATGTAGTACCAAATAGAGATGTATAAAACTTTTTCTCTTCTTATACCAATAAGACCAAAAATACCAAGACCCCATAAAACCCATACGATAACAATAGCTATATCTATAGGCCATTCAAACTCTGCATACTCTTTTGAAGTTGTAATACCCATCAATAAAGAAACAACAACTGCTGCTACTCCTAAAATATACAACCAAAAATGAAGTTTTCCAACAAACATCAAAAATTTTGACTCTGCCATAGAAACTTTTAAAACCCTTTGTCCCACATAGTACCAAGTAGCAAAAATTCCACTAAGCGTAAAACCAAATATCGCTGCATCAGTATGCAGTGGTCTTAACCTTCCAAATGTCCCATACTCTCCAGCTAAATTACTTAGCTCTGGAAAAGCCAATTGAAAAGCTATGAGAACACCAACGCTCATGCCAACAATACCAAGCACAATAGTGGAAATTGTGAAGTATTTCGCGACTGTGTAGTCATACTGAATCGCATTACTAGACTGCATTCATTCCTCCTGAATATATTTTTATGTCACATAAATATCACATAATTATAAGAATTATAATATATCTTTTATATAATCAAGCTTAATAAGATTATATTTATATTAAATAAGAGTATTAATTTTGTATCCAAGTCCAGGAATATTTTTTATAAAATTTCTATCTGTTTTGCTTCTAACTCTTTTTATAAAAGTTCTTATAGCTGCATTGCTGACATTTTTATTTGTCCACACATATTTTTTAATCTCTTCATGCAAAACAAAAACGCCTAAATTTTTCAATAAGACTGATATAAATAGCAATTCTTTTTTAGTAAGTGGAATAATTTTTTCATCTTTTATTAAAACTCTGCCACTTCTATCAAATTTATAACCGCTCCCTAAATCTACAGTATCGTCTAATGACAATAAATCTTTGCCGATAAAAGTTAAGGCTTCCATCAGTTCATCTGCATCAATTGGCTTCATTAAGTATTTATCAATTCCCACATCTATCGCTTCTAAAAGTCTTTCTTTTTCATCAAAAGCACTCAATACAACAATTGGAGTATTGCGTGAGATTTTTTTAATATCTTTAGACATTTCCAAACCATCTTTAATTGGCATCATAATATCTGTAATTACAATATCAGGTTTATATTTTTGAAATTTTTTTAAACCTTCTTCGCCATCTCGGGCTGTGATAAAATCTGCAAACTCATCACCAATAGCACCTTCTAACGCACTTCTAATCTCTATTTCATCTTCAACAAATAAAACTGTTATTTTTGATAAATCATTCACGCTTTCTCCCTTGTGGGTATAATTATACTAAATTTTACACCTTTTTCATAATTTATAACATTTATGTCACCATTCATACTATTTTTGATAATCATTCTACTCATGTAAAGACCTAAACCTGTTCCAACACTTGAGTGTTTGGTGGTAAAATACGGATCAAATATCTTATCAATAATATCCTCATCTATTCCTCCTGCATTATCGCTATAAACAATAGTTGCATTTCCATCTTCATCTAAATCTACAATAATTATCAATTTTCTATCTTTTATTTTTCTATGATTAAAAGCGTCCTTGGAATTATTTATCAAATTCATCAATACTTGCGAAAGTTCACTCAAGTATCCACTAATCTTAACTAGTTTATTATTATACACTTTTATATTCAGCTCATGCCTCCCAATTATTCCTTGCATCATTCTTAGTATTTCATCAATTGCATCTTTTATAAAAAACTGTTGCTTTTTCTTATTTGGATTAAAAAAATGTCTAAAATCTTCTATTGTCTTGGACATTTTCTTTATTACATCTTTTGAATGATTATAACTTGATAAAAATTTATCTTTTTCTAGATTTTCACTTGCAATAAAAAATTTTTTCATTTTATATAAAGTAATACTCAATTCTGATAATGGCTGTCTCCACTGATGAGCAATATTTCCTATCATCTCACCCATAGCAGCAAGTCT
>CAZTTV010000080.1:0-2816 GCA_964616385.1 uncultured Candidatus Saccharibacteria bacterium
GAATTATGGCTTTTTACATCCTAACAGTAAGGTTCTGATCAGTATTCTGCAGTGTTTGAATAAACTTAACCCCAAAAAAGTACTGGAGAAGATAAGCCTTCGGCAACGTCCTCAACTGAGCTGTGAATGTTGTGGAGGAAAGATGGCAATCAATCGAACGCGAATACCAGTTATCGAAACCCTGGGGCTTAAATTGAACAGACCGTCTTTAGCACCGACTTAGACGGCGGGAGCATTTATTGATTATGTAACCTTCAATCACTCACGGACAAAAAAGCAGCCTATGCTGGGCTGAGGCTATTGCTTACTCTGAAAAGGGGTGGGATTTGGTAACAAATGAAAAGGACTCGGATGATCGCAATGAAAACCGGAATCTATGCAATAAACATCACAAAAATAAAAGCCTGACGCATTAATCAGGCTGTTCAGCAAAAAGCTATTTTCAATAGCAGAATTCATCTCAAAGGGTAAAACGGGCTTGTCCAACCAACGGTTCAGATTGTGGCTCGCTTCGCGATCACAATCTAACCTTATTCGTTATAAAATTTTTTAAGTTGTCATAAGTTTTATTTCTGAGATACCCTGCTATTTCAATTTTACATTAATAATTTGTGATGCGCGTCAGTTTTTAATGTTAACTCTATGACTATAAATTCAGGTCAAATATTGGATGAATTTGCTTTTTCATTATCTTATACAATAAATTATAGCTATAAAATAGCTAATATTTATTTGATTTATACTCAATATTAAAGTATATTTTATGTATGGAGGACTTATGAAAAAAGCCACTAAAACTATGACATTAAATCTTAGTAGTCGTGAAATGGAAGCTATAGAAGCTTTAGCTGAACGAAAAGGAATGAATAAAACTGCTGTTGTCAGGCAGGCTCTCAGGCTATATCAAACCATTGATATAAGGTTAGAGAATGGTGAAAAAATATTTTTTGAAGATGCTAAAAAAGATAAATCGGAGTTAGTACTATTATGAAACGTGACTCAGAAAAAATATTTATATATAAAGTTGAAAAGGATGAACTGGTAAATGCTGAATTATATGAAGGACTTTCTGAACAAAATATAACTGATCACGAAAAAAAGTGGATACCTACTTTAACCAAAGCAAATGAGGAATCTAAAGCTAAGGGAGAAGGAATTGTTGCTGAAGACGCCCACTGGAATTGGAAGAATAAAGCGTTGAAAACGATGAACCAATTAAGTTTTACTCATTATGTAATTGAATGTAATGGAGAAACAGTAGGTTTTCTTTTACTAAAGCTTGATGGGAGTGTGAGTAGACTTGAAGAAGGAAAGTCACTTGTATATATAGATTATATCTGTGTGTCACCTGAGAATCGCCCTGTTATAAATAACCCACCTGTATATCAAGGTATAGGTTCAATTTTGTTCCATGTTGCAATTGAAGTTTCTATTGATTTGGGTATGAATGGAAGAGTAGGCCTTCATTCTTTACCTAAAGCTAGAGAGTGGTATAAAGATAAACTTGGGCTAAATGCTCTTGGTGCAGACGAGAGCTATTACAATTTAGAATATTTTGAACTTTCATCAGAGCAAGCAACGTCTCTGAGAGACAAATATAACAATTAACGAGGAGTACGTAATGATTAAATTTTCTGCTTCAAAACAATGGTACCGTCAGATAGCTTCTGTTGAGGCTGAAGTCGAAGAAATATCAGCAGGGGCATCCTTTCTTATAAAAAAAGATATTCAGGAAGAAAAACTAAGCTTAAAGGAAACTAGGCTAGGAGAAGGTTTTTCAACCTTACTGAGGATGCTGAGACTTGAAGCTGGGTTGAGTTTTGAAAAATTATCAAAAAAAATTAATGCTAATATTCAAGAGCTAATCTTACTTGAAAAACAGGTAGGATATAAAGCTAGCCCACGGACTCTTGTTGCTCTTTCAGAACTATATAAAATACCTTCTAAAAGTTTCTTAAAAATAGGAGGTGCTCTTAAAAATACTGACCAGAAACTTGATGATGAAGTTATAAGATTTGCTGCTGAATCGGAGTCTTTTGACAGGTTGACAAAAGAGGAAAAAATATTATTACAGAAAATCATTAAAACATTGGCGGAGGTATAGTATTGTCTTATGGATGAATTTACCTCTAAAGATATTGATGAAAGAGTCGAGAAAATCATAAGGGAGATTGGAATCAAAGAGCCTCCTTTAAATCTTGAAGATGTTCTAGGTTTTTTAGACCTTCATAGGGGTTATTATGATCTTAATAACCCCAACTTAATTCAAGAGGTGACCCACCGTTTAAAAATAGGTGCATTTAAAATAAAAGATATTTTAGGGAAAATAGACCTAAGGGGGCTTTGGTATCCTGATGAGAAAAAAATATTAATTGATGAAAATATTCCCGAATTAAAAAAAAGGTGGGTCAGTTCTCACGAAATTGGACATAGAATAGTTCCTTGGCATAAGGATTTTATTTTTGGTGATACTGCTGAAACATTGGATCCAGACTATCATGAGCAATTAGAAGCTGAAGCTAATTATGCCGCATCCTCACTATTATTTTTAGCATCAAGGTTTACTGAAGAGGCTCGTGATTACGATCCAAACTTGAAATCAGTTCAAAAACTCTCAAAAATTTATGGAAATACTCAAACCATGACGTTGAGGCGGTTTGTTCAATTTTCTCAAAATATCCCAATGGTTGCCGTAGTTTCAAAACCACACTGGAAAGGTGAGCATGTTTTTTCTAGTAATGATGAGCTATGTCGATATTTTTTGCCTTCGGGAAAGTTCTCGAAAGAATTCAGTAATATTTTACAATCTGAAGTAA
>CAZTTV010000081.1:0-2793 GCA_964616385.1 uncultured Candidatus Saccharibacteria bacterium
GATATGTCTTTTAGCGCATATGTTTCTGTTATCGCACGGTCTACTATGGAATCTTCTTCTGGTGTAAGTCCACCAAGCATTATCCTGAAAAGTCCAACCAAGTTTATAATATTAGACCTTAATATATTTGCTGAAGATTCATCTTCTCTTGGTATTGGCAGGTCAAATGGATTGATGTGGTGTTCAGATGTAAGTGATATATTAAAATATCGTCCGCCCGTAGATTCAGCTAGATTTCCATATTCTTTCTCGGGGTCTATTACAATCACATCTGTTTCAAACATAAGTGTCCTCAATATTTCCAATTTTGTTGCGAATGATTTTCCAGAACCTGATTTTGCGAACATAACTGAATTGTAGTTTTCAAGAGAAAATCTATCAAAAAGCACCAAACTAGAGTTGTGCCTGTTTATCCCATAAAGAATTCCTTTGTCTGAGGTAAGGTCAAAAGAAACAAAAGGGAAAATACTTGAAAGAGGAGAAGAGTTTAATTTTGTGTGTACAGATAGTAAATCAGATGCAGTAGGCAGTACGCTCTTGAAACCTTCTTCTTGTTGGAAAAGTGCTGGTTTTAAATAAACAAGCTTTGATTCCAGTATTGATTTTATTTCTGATTCAGCTTTATTAAGCTCATCTTCGTTATTTGCGTATATTGTTATATATAACCCAAAATCAAAAAGTCGTTCCTGTGCTTGTTGTAATTTATCTCTCAAGTCTTCAATATCGTTATATGCAGTATCAAGTTTTGGATCACGAACAAGTCCTTTTTCTTCTCGCATAGAAATTTGACTTTGCACCTCTGCAACTTTTTTTTGAAATTGTCTTAATGCTCGTGCTGTATCTACTGGGTGTATAAATATAGAAATATCAAAAACACGATCAAGGTTTATAATCGGCGAAAACCAGTTATCAGATAGAAATCTTGGATATGATATAACAAAAAAAGTTCTAGCTATTTTGTCACCAAGATTAAGCTCCCTTGGTGTTATTTTTAAAGCAGAAGGAGCAATTACATCTTTCAATTCTAGAACAGCTGCTTCATATATTTCTTTTGGTAATATTGGTGTTATCTCATTTATCTTATCTTTTTTCTTTCCAAGTATTTTATCAAGTATAGACATGATATAAGTGTAAAACAAAACTGGTTTTAAAACCAGTAATAATGTTACAATAAATTAAATTGAAAGCAAATAAAGCCAATTTTTAAAATGCCTAAAATTAATGTAAAATCTACTCAGAATTTTGTACCAATCAAAGAAGTAAGAGATGGTATTGTTGTAATGAAAGATGGGTCGCTAAAGCTGATTTTGATGGCTTCGTCATTAAACTTGGCTCTTAAATCTACAGACGAACAAACTTCTATAATTTTCCAGTTCCAAAATTTTCTGAATTCATTAGATTTTTCTATACAAATATTCATACAGTCTAGAAAATATGACATACGACCATATATAGCGCTTCTTGAGGATAGAGAAAGAGAACAGTTGAATGACTTACTAAAAATTCAAACCAAAGAATATATAGCTTTTATAAAGAATTTTACAGAATCAACAAACATAATGACAAAAAACTTTTTTGTAGTAGTCTCATATTCTCCACAAATAAAATTAGGAAAAGGTGGAATTATTGACAGTATATTGGGAAGAAAGAAAGATAAAGTAAAAATTGATTTAGATTTTGAAACAAATCGTTCACAGCTTGAACAAAGGTCTTTTGTTGTCCAACAAGGTCTAGTACGTTCTGGTATTAGAACAGTAAAACTTGGTACAGAAGAAGCCATAGAGTTGTTTTACAGGATGTTTAACCCTGGTGAACAAGAAAAACCAATTAAACTTTAAAAAAACTGCCTAAGCGGTTTTTTTAAAGTTTAATTGGTTTAGAATTTATTGAATTTTTTTATGTACATCTAATGACCACGAAAGGTCTTTAAGTTTGCTATCTGATAATTTCGGTATGTATGTATTAGGATTTATATCTTCAGCCACCTTTTCTTTTTTAGGTACATTCTTTTCTTTTTTCCAAACATATAGTTTATTACTCAATGTGTATTTTAGTGCATATTCCATAACGCTTATAAACGGCTTATTGTTTATTTTATAAAAAGCTAAAGCAAGAGAAAATCCAACTACAGGAACTATAAATAATATTGCAAAAAATAACGGCAAGATAGAATAAACAACAAAAGCAATACCTGCTCCTCCTGCAATATATATAAATTGTTTGAATGTAAGAGGACCAAAAATTTTGTCTTCTACTTCTATAAATTGTGGTACTTGAAATCGCATAATTAAATTAATATAACTAAGTAGTATTTACTCAATGGATTCACGATAAGGGTCTATCTCTTTATACCCATTTTTCGTTGTATTTAATGTTTCTTTATTTTTGTGTTCAGTTTCAGTTCTTGGTATTTTGAATGGTTGATTTAGTTTTTCTTCAACAATACTTTTTTGGTTAATTTTGTTTAATGGTTTAGTCTCGTCAACAACCTTTTTGTTGTAATTAGGTGGAACATTATTCGGGGCATTATTTTTTGGTTCTTTTTCTAACTCTTTCAAGATATCTTCTTTTTTTGGGATATCATCATTTATTTGTTTATGTTCAGCTAGTTTACCCTCTGTGTTGATATTTTGTAGAGAAGTTTTGTCTATTCTGTTGTTAATATTATGGACTCCAGTTAAAGAATTTTTTATGGATTTAAATACTCTCTCATTTATATCATATACAATATCATTAGTTTTCTCGTCATCAATATTAAGACGAAATTTAATATCGCTAGAAAAATCTACCGGG
>CAZTTV010000082.1:0-2779 GCA_964616385.1 uncultured Candidatus Saccharibacteria bacterium
TGTAGTATTTCTGGAATTTTTACACTACCATCTTCTTGTTGATAATTTTCTATTAGAGAAATTAGGATTCGTGGTGTTGGAGCTGCGGTACCATTTAATGAATGTGCGTATTTCTTTTTATCACCATCGTCATATTTCGTATTAAATCTTCTTGTTTGAAAATCATGATAATATGAGGCACTACCTATTTCTTTGTATGCATTCTGAGAAGGCACCCATAGTTCAGTATCATAAGATTTTACCTGACTTCCCTTTAAATCTCCCGTGCAGATTACAAGTCGACGGTATGGCAAACCAAGTGATTCAACAAATTCCTCCATATTGGAATTTATTTCTTCATGCAATTTAACTGATTCTTCATGGCTCGCTTCACATAATATAAGCTGTTCAAATTTAAAAAATTCGTGTACGCGCATAAGCCCTTTTGTGTCTTTGCCGTAACTTCCAGCTTCCCTACGATAACATGGAGAAAAAGCAAGGTAACGAATAGGAAGTTCTTCTTTTTTTAATACTTCATCAGAATGATATGCCATCATTGGAACTTCAGCTGTTCCAGATAAAAAATCATCATCTTGTGTTTTAAATAAATCGTCAGCATCACTTGGAAGATGTCCTGTTCCATAAAAATATTCTTTCTTCACAATTGCAGGAGCAATGAATGGCGTAAAACCCTTTTTCAAGAAAAATTCTTGTGCATAATTCCAAACTGCCCATGACAGAAGAGCTCCATCATTTTTGAGAAAATATCCTCTAAAACCATGTGTCTTACTTCCTCTTTCAAAATCAACCATACCCAATTTAGTCATAAGCTCTATATGGTCTTTTGGTGTAAATGAAAATTTCGGTTTCTCTCCAACAACCTTTAATTCTTTATTTTCACTTTCGTCTTTTCCTTCTGGAACAGAAGCGTCCGGAATATTTGGAACACTAATCATGCGTTCCTTCCATTCCACCATTATCTTTTTCAACTCTTTTTCTCTTTTTTGCAATTCTTCTTTTAATGCTTTACTAAATGAGATAAGACTATTGCGTTCATCTTCATTTTGAATATTTTGTATCTCATTTGTCTTTTGGTTTTGTTCTGTTCTCATTTTCTCTATTTCACCCAAAAGAGCACGTCTCTTGTCATCCACTTCAACAAGCTTGTCTACGTCAAAATCAATATGCTTTTTTCTAGCACCATCCTGCACCAACTCTTTGTTTTCTCTTATAAATTTTATATCTAACATAAGTATTCTTTATTTATACAACCTATACTACCAAAAATGATAGAATAAATGAAATGAACACTGATATAAGAGAATTGAAGAATGAAGAAATCCCTGAGCGACTTTTGGAAATACCGCAACCTCCAAAACAACTTTTCGTACGCGGGGAAATGCCAAACAAAGGTACTGTTATGTTGTGCATTGTTGGTTCTCGCAAATATTCAAACTACGGACGTGATGCTTGTGAAGAAATTATTTCTGGGCTCAGAGGACACGACATCACTATTGTTTCAGGACTGGCGCTTGGTATTGATTCTGTTGCACATCGTTCGGCAATAAAAGCTGGGCTTAAAACAATTGCTATACCAGGATCTGGATTAAATGATAATGTGTTATACCCTGCGTCAAATTATAATTTAGCATTGGAGATTATAAAAAATGGCGGTGCTCTTGTGTCAGAGTTTGAACCAGATTTTAGGGCTACACAATGGAGCTTTCCAAAGAGAAACAGGATTATGGCGGGACTCTCTCAAGCAGTACTCATTATAGAAGCGGGCGAAAAATCAGGAACACTCATTACTGCTCGAATGGCGACTGACTATAATAGAGATGTATTCGTAATTCCAGCATCAATATTTTCTGAAGGAGCTATTGGTTCAAATAAATTAATGCGACTTGGTGCGACACCTATAAATTCAAGCGAAGAATTGTTAGATGAATTAGGTTTTGCAAAAATACCGGTTAACGAAGGAGCGGGCTTCGTTAAAGATGATGAAAAATGTTCAGAAGATGAGAGAAGAGTTCTTGAAATACTGAGTGTAAAAAGCGAAATATCACGCGATGAACTTATAAGGGATTTGTCCATGGAAATAAGTAGGGCGAATATACTGCTCTCGGCGATGGAAATAAAAGGAATGATTAAGGAGAGCATAGGAGAGATTAGGAAAGCTTGACAGGTAAGCCTAATTAGTGTAGTATGTTAATTAGAAATCTTGCATGATGTAAGATAGCAAAAGTACCTTAACAACAGGGAAGGAGCACATTATGGACGAATGGGCCGCAATTGAACTCATTGGTTTTTTGATTCGCTCTAAAGCAATTTGGAAAAATCCAAAATTGCTTAAACTGGTTGAGGATTCATCAAGTCCTACTCAGGCTTTCAAAAATGTCTTTAAGGCAACTGGAAGTCAAAAAAAAGCAAAAGCAGGCCGTTGGTATGCTTGTGCTATTAGGGATTATGGTAAAAACTCGCTAGGTACGCTAGTGGCTATTCTTCAGTCTCCACAGGGTGTGGAAAAACTGGAAGAATTGCTTGCACAAACCACATCCCTGAAAATGGGACAGGAGGAATAAAAAATGTATTTATTTTTAGTTATTATAGTTGTATTTGTGTTTTTAATTTCTATTTCAGTTTTATTGCCGTATGTACCGTATGAGAATAAGACATCACACGGGTTAAATCTAATCGTCAACAATGTATCACTTATAGATAGTGGTTATTTATATGTTCCTGACTCAGTAGTATTTAGTTGTAGTCTTGGCCGAGTACTTATTTCTGGACATTTTCTGGT
>CAZTTV010000083.1:0-2761 GCA_964616385.1 uncultured Candidatus Saccharibacteria bacterium
ATTGTGATTCCGGTTGTCGCGGGTTCAAACCCCGTCGTCCACCCCAATGATTTCAATATAAACAATAGGTTATCTCTAACCTTTGATTGTTACCAAGCTTTAATTCTCTGTTCAAATAACCTAGAAAAGCATAGACTGCATTAGTTTTTTTGGTTATCAACTATCAATCTAACATCTTAGTAAAATTTCATCAAGCTTTGATAGTGTCACAAGTTGTGACAGGATTGTGACAGAAATTAGTCCATTCTTAGAGGTTTTATCTTGTACGCCATTGGATTTCATTACTTTGATAATTCTAGCTCTCAGTGGGATTTTAAGCCTTTCTCAGCTTCAAAATAAACGAAGAATAGTAAAGGATAGCCAACACCCACTAAAAAAAGCTACTAACCTGTTTCTTAAATTGAAGGGGGGGTGACTTAGGAGGTATGGTTGCAGTAAGTATAGGTATATATAATAGGAGGTGCAGCCTCTTTAGGTATATATTTGTAGTCTCTTTAAATTAGATCGTGCTCGGACTATTTGACTCTAATTAAGTATAGCTAAGAATAAAAAAGATCTAAGGGAGAATACATGTTAGTTCTTCTACTGACTACATAATTCAAAATGCATTATTTGACCATTAACTCCTAAGAGATAAGGCAGGCATTTAGTGAAAGTTGGTGAAATAGTTATTTTTCTTCTCATATCGATTGAGTGCTTAAGGTTATAACAGAATCTTAGTAAAACATTTTACTTATCAAAGATGAAAAAGATAAGCAAGCCATATTTTCCGTAAGTGTTGTAAGATTCATGTGGACAACTGCGGCTAACATTTACATTAACTATTCAATGAATATTTTATGAAAATAAAGGGAATAATAGAAAAATATTAGTTTTCAGAAGTCGGATAATCGATATGTTATTCTGAATATAAAAAAGGTGATGGAATCTATATTGTCCAATCGGGGAAATAACAGTATAAGATATACAAAACCAACTAATAACTTATGTTTTAAGGAAGACTGAGTGTTAATTAATAAAGAAAATATAAGTAAAATTGTAGATAGTACCGAACATTTTTCTGGTAGGGTTTTTGCATTCACAGTCCAGTTTTTAATTATTATCTCACTCATAACATTTTCAATAGATACCTTACCTAATTTATCATCGAACACTAAAAATATTTTACATATAATAGAGATAGTTACGGTAGGGACATTTACACTTGAATATATACTCCGTTTTACAATAGCCGAAAGAAAATTGAAGTTTGTATTTAGTTTTTATGGTTTGATAGATTTAGCCGCAATCATACCTTTTTATCTTTCTTCAGGACTAGATCTTCGTGCAGTTAGAATATTTCGACTTCTTCGCCTTGTACGAATATTAAAATTATTTAAATATAGCCAAGCGATAAATAGATTTCATCGTGCTTTAGTTATAGCAAAAGAAGAACTGATTTTATTTGGTTTTGTGGCGATAATTATGCTTTACCTTTCTGCAGTTGGAATATATTATTTTGAGAATGTCGCCCAACCAGAACAATTTAAGTCTGTTTTTCATAGTCTTTGGTGGGCAGTAACAACCCTTACAACTGTCGGGTATGGAGATATGTATCCTATTACGGTGGGAGGCAAAATATTTACATTTTTTATTTTAACTATAGGACTAGGTATTGTTGCAATTCCTACGGGATTGGTTGCATCTGCTCTATCTCAAGCACGTGAAGAAATAAAAAAATGAGGACATTAATGTGAATGGAAAAACCAGATTAAATCAAGAAGGGCAACCTATTACAACTGCTTTTAATTACTCTCGTAATAAAGATAAAGCAGCTTATGCCTTACGCGGTATTTTATATGGAGTCGTTGCTGATAAAAAACTAAATGAAATGGAGGTGTTGTTTCTAGATCTTTGGATGAGATCACAAAAAAATTTAGATGCTGATGGCGATGTAATTGATTTGTTAGATGTTATTGGTGATGCTCTTGAGGGTGGTTACATCACAAAAGAGGAGCTAGAAGAATTAAATTCTTTAATAACGGATATTCTTGAATATGGAAATCAAAGTTCAAAAGAAATAGAAAATAGTATTAATGAGTTACTAGGTATTTTATTAGGAGTTGCCGCAGATGGTAAAATAACAAACGATGAATTTGAGGCTCTTGATAAATGGTTGATTGATAACTCACATATATCTGATAAGTGGCCTGCTAATATTCTAATTGAGAGAATAAAAGATTTTAAAACAGATGGTGTTGTTGATGAAGAAGAAAAACATGATCTTTTAGAGTCTTTAAAAAAAATAACTGGTCAACGTTTTGATGAAACTGGTGATGCTCACGGTGCTATAGCGGAAGTATTTTCAGACGAAATTTCTGAATTTTATCACCAGGATAAGAAAGTATGTTTTACAGGAAAATTTGTTTGTGGCACACGGAGTGTTTGTGAAAAATCAGCAAGGGAAAAAGGAGCGATAATTGCAAAGTCGATTACTACCGATTTAGATGTTTTAATTCTGGGAACACTTGCAAGTCGAGACTGGAGGTTTACAAGTCATGGTAGAAAAATAGAAAAAGTATTGGAGTATAGGGAAAAAGGGCGTGAAATAATAATTTTATCAGAGCGCACATGGTTAAAATTCACATAGATCGACGACCCTGTAATAACAGGTCTTTCTACCGACAGTTAACCCCAGAGGTAAATTTACAATCTTTAATTGCTCTACGTTGAGGTCCCTCTCTACCTATAACACCAGCATTGAATAAACGTTTTTCCCTTC
>CAZTTV010000084.1:0-2748 GCA_964616385.1 uncultured Candidatus Saccharibacteria bacterium
ATTATTAAGTTTTTTAAATAAATAATTTATATTAAAATATTTATAATATGAAAATAAGTATTCAAAAAATAAAAAGTAGTATATTTGGTACAAGACTAGGAGAGCGAAGTCATGGGATGAATTTCTCAAGAGATTGGTTGTTGGGCTTGTCTGTCTTTGCGATAGTTTTGATTTCTATTTTTGTTTTTGGTATATATATACTTTTCAATATAGATAAAAATATAGAAACGCCAGTAGAAATTAAAAATTATGTAGAGACTATAAATAGAAGTGAATTACAAAATATTTTAGATGAGTATAATATAAAAAGAGATATTTTTAGTAGGCTTTTGTCTAAAAAGATAAAATTTGTTGACCCATCTCTTTAGCAGTGCTATCTTTAATATTTGAAAGCTCTTGTAGTTCAATGGATAGAACAGGTGGTTTCTACCCACCCGATGGGGGTTCGACTCCTCCCGAGAGCACCACAATACAATACAAAATAAAACACCTACTCTAAACGAGCAAGTGTTTTATTTCACATTGTGGGCGATGAGGGATTCGAACCCCCGACATCTTCGGTGTAAACGAAGCGCTCTAGCCAACTGAGCTAATCGCCCTTTCTCTATGTGTAGCTTGTGGATATACGATATCATACTGTATACTTTTTTCAAGTAGCCTTATGAAAAAATTTACTCGTACAATAGAAGATTTTACTTGTGGAAATTGTGGCAAGGAAGTTAAAGGTGATGGATATACAAATCATTGCCCAGTATGTTTATGGTGCAGGCATGTTGATATAAATCCTGGCGATAGGGCAGAAGAATGTAAAGGTATGATGGAGCCTGTGGTTGTTGAAATATTGCACGGAGATAATGTAGTTACTCACCACTGTACAAAATGTAGATTTGAAAGAAAAAATAAAATAAATAAAAATGACAATGAACAAGTTGTTATATACTTATCTACAAACTAATAATTAAAATGAATAATATAGAAATAATATATGAAGATGATAATCTTATGGCGGTTAATAAACCTGCTGGTTTGATTGTTCATCCAGACGGTAAAAATGAAGAGTATTCTTTGACAGATTGGATTATGGAAAAATATCCTGAATTAAAAAATGTTGGTGAACCTTCTGAATATAATGGGAAAATAATTTTGCGACCTGGGATAGTGCATCGTATTGATAGAAATACCTCAGGGGTTTTGTTGATAGCAAAAACACAAGAATCCTTTTTGTATTTAAAAAAACAATTTAAAGATAGAAATATAAAAAAAACATATAAAGCAATTGTGTATGGAAATGTAAAAAAAGATAGGGGGGTTATAGACAGACCGATAGGAAGAAGTTCGCGTGATTTCAAGATGTGGAGTGCAGAGAGTACTGCTAGGGGCAAATTGCGAGATGCTGTTACAGAGTATAAAACATTGAAACGAAATAAAGAGTTTTCATATTTAGATATTTATCCAAAAACAGGCAGGACTCATCAAATAAGGGTACATTTAAAGTATATTAAACATCCAATTGTCTGCGATAAGCTATATGCTTTTAAAAAAGATTGTATACTGGGGTTCTCTAGAATGGCTCTTCATGCGCAATCAATAGAATTTTCTTTATTAGATGGCTCTAAGATAATGATTGAAGCACCACTACCAGAAGATTTCAATGTAGCAGTTTCTCTTTTTGTTTGATGTTTTATATTCAGGCTGTTGCATGGTTTACATAGCTGTGGTAAGCTACTCATCACTATGAAAGGTATTTCAGATACTAATTTTAAGATTTCTTCGGTGAATATTGAACACAGAAGTAAGCTGGATTTGCGCTCAGGAGACACTGTGCGTGTTTGGCTAAAGGTAGAAGAAAAAGGTAAAATACGACTTCAGGCATTTGAAGGACTTGTTCTGGCTCGAAAACATGGTAGTGAACCAGGAGCTACTTTTACTGTTAGAAAAATTGCTAGTGGTGTTGGTGTTGAAAGAATTTTCCCTTTATATTCTCCAAATATAGATAAAATAGAGTTAATAAAAAGATCAAAAACTAGACGTTCAAAACTTTATTATATTCGCGACAAGGCAGCCAAAGAAATTCGTCGGAAAATGCGTGCTTTGAGTATTGATTTACCAAATTTTCTTGAAAAGAAACCAGAGGTAAAACAAGAAGAAGTAGTAGAAAGCAACGATGATAATGCCACGGAAAAGGAAGATACAAAAGAAGAAAAGAAAGATGAAGAAATAGAAAAAACAAAGGATGAATCAGCGGAAGTAGAAAAAGTTGAACAAAAAGAGGAGGATAAAAAAGACTAATTTAAAATAGAAACAAAAAATACGGCAGTTGCCCGTATTTTTTGTTTCTGATATTGTATTAAATAATTATAATAGATGCACAAGTGTGTAGTCTTGATTGGTTAAACTTATAATAATTCAAACAATAATATATATGAGTAGTAAAAAAACATGTGAGGATATTCTCAAGGAAGCAGATATAGAGATAAATGGGGATAGAAGTTTTGATATAAGGGTTAAAAATCCAGATTTTTATGGAAGGGTTCTTGCGAAAGGTTCTATTGGTCTAGGAGAATCGTACATGGATGGATGGTGGGATGCTGACTCTCTTGATGAGTTTTTTAGTAGGGTGCTTAATGCCAAGCTTGCAAAGAAGATAGTTTCTTTCAAGTTAATTTTAAATGTTCTAAAAGCAATGTTTTTTAATATGCAAAACAAAAAACGTTCGCATAAGGTTGCCAAAGAGCATTATGATGTAGG
>CAZTTV010000085.1:0-2735 GCA_964616385.1 uncultured Candidatus Saccharibacteria bacterium
ATTTAATAAACCTAAGTAATTAAGCAGTGGGGTATGTTGTTGATTATTGTCAAAAATAGTATATATTTATGATAATAATTTCATAAATTTACCATGAGTCCTGAATCTTATAAAATTGCACAAAATTTGGAAGAAGAAAAAAATAATAAATTAAAGTTGATAAAACAAAATGTGGAGAGTTTGGGCGATCGATTAGGTATGGGTATAGACGACACAATAAAAGAAACTGTTGCACTATGTAATATTATGAATATACCAACGTCAGCTTCTTGCGAAGGTCATTTAAATCATGGATATATTGTGCCATGGATTGAGGTAACTGCCCTAAATGAACCCAAGTGGCGTTTTCAGAAAGAGGAAGAGATTTATAAAAAAGTTGCAGATAAATATAAAATAACTATTGACGATGTAGTACATGCAGAAAATGAAGAAGCGTATACAGAGGCGTCTGGATTGAGTGTTGAACAAGAAGAGACAAAAGAGTATCAATTATGGGAAAAAGAAAATGATAAACTTATGAAAGAAACTGATGCACTGCTTGATGAATTTTATAATGGAAGAGATGTTTCAGATGAGGTTCGTATTATTACAGATAGATTTGTTGGTAATTTCCGTATACATAATGGTGGTAAATTTTATATACCAAGTAGCCAAGTAGATAAAATACAAAATGGACTAACAAAGGAAGAACGTGCTAATATCCCGAATATTTTAGAAAATGCACAACAAGAGATGAAAAATTTTACTGAATTTTTAAAAACTAAATATATGAGTAGTTATTAATTTGGATTATAGGTAAGTATAATTTTATTGATTATTGTCAAAATTAGTGTATAGTAGAGCAATTATATTCGTAATAGATTAGTATAATCAGATTAACCAACATAACTAATAATAAACTAAAAAATGGGAACATCGAGAAAAAACAAAAGAAAAAGTGTAAAACGCCGTAGACGTAAAAAGCTTCGTCGACAGAATAGGTATAAGAATAAGAAATAGTTGGAACTTTAACTTCAAATAGTTTTTCAACGTATAATCAAAAAAAATTCCGCATATGCGGAATTTTTTTTGATGCAGGAGATTTTAGCAAAATATCAATTATTATTAATAAATCTATAATGTTAAAATGTTTTGTAAACAAATCATATTTTGGAGATTTAATAAATAGATTGTCTTGAAAAGTAAAAAACAAAAAAAGTATTTGACAGTATAATATAGGTATGGTAACATTACAAACAGTTTCATAATCATAATCTTTAACTTTAAAAAAATGAAATGGAGGAATGGGGTTGGATTATGAAAGGTTTCTTAAAATACAACGAGTGTATTGTTGATTGCCATTATTATTGTCATAAGAAGTAAAGATTCACGAATATTGTTCTTAGCCAGGTAATGAGTGGTGTTGGGTGGCCAAAATTTTCTGCATAGTTGTTTGTTTGCGGGAATGGATTATTAAACCATTCCATTCCCGTTACTTTTTGAGAATTTCAGCTTTGTTGGAATTTTCAAAGAGATATTGTTCTTTATATTTAAACAAGGAGATAGAAATAATGAGAAAAGGTTTTTGGATCTTTGCTTTTATAGAAGTATTGGCATTTGTTATTGCTACCAATTTAATAACAGGGATATCGATATGGGTATCAATTCCAATTGGCATCTTCATTGTTATCTATGGCATTGCATGTGTCAATTGGAGCTTGCTTAGTCCGCAAGAGCGACAAGACTTTGAGCTTCGAGAGAAGAAGAGAAGGAGAGAAGAGCTCCTTATCACTGCCAAGCCAGATGTTTTGCCACTCAGGATAACGTCAACACCGAATCTGACTCGGCGCTCAGTGGATGAGCGTGGCAACAGAAGACGCTGATGTGATATCAGAGTCATCCACAACCCCGATTTATACAAGTATTTTACATAAATCGGGTTCCTTTCAGAGATCATTTATGAAAGTGGTTTGTGAAAGGAAGAAATTCCTTTGTTCTTTAAAATAAAACCAAAGAAAAGGAGAAATAAAATGGAAGAAAAGAAAGAATTGAAATTATTTGTTGTTGTTGAAGATAAAAAAGAAGAGCAAGAGAAAGCCCTTTCTGCCATAAAAGAAACAATGGGGATAGAGGAATGTGCGGAGAATGCTGGTAAAATAATTTCAGGTAGCCCAATGTTTTCTTTTCCGGAGGCAAAAATATTCGTACATTTTGCAGGCGAATTAGACACCGCGACCCATAGGATTAGGTTCATTAAGGAGGCTAGGTCTGCTGGTGGTATTGTTATCATGGGGATTATTACAGACCTTATGTTTCCAAGAACGAGAGGCGATAACAAAGAAGAGGCGAATGGGTTCGGTGTGATTGCTGAATGCATCAATAATGATATCCCGGTGGTAGTTTGTAGTGACATAGACCATCACGAACTTGGACATCTTAAACCCATTTTCCCGATATTGGAAAATGCTCATCCTAAAGGTGAAATACCAATGGTCCTTGATAATAAGGACTGGGAGAAAGCCATTTCTTTATTGTTAAACATAGGAAAAGAGAAGAAAAATGAAGAAAAGTAAGAAGAAACGGATTCTAACCCCACGCCTACCCATGAAAGGAGTTTTGTTTCTACGTTCACACGGTGGCGCTCAGACTTCTAAAAAAGGAAAGAAGGGCTACAACCGCAAAATAGAGAAGGAGGAACAACAAAGGCAAGCGTCTCAAAAAGACCTTGCCTTTTTATATTTTTAAACTAGGAGCAT
>CAZTTV010000086.1:0-2703 GCA_964616385.1 uncultured Candidatus Saccharibacteria bacterium
CCATACTTAGTTTTGCAAGTGTACGAGCGGTATCAAATACATGTTCAAAATATGGCTCTCCTGACAATCGTTTTTGCATACTATGAGCATTGAATGCGGCGTTGTACGCTTTTGTTACAATCTCAATATTTTTCTTATTAGGAGATTTCATTATTTCTATTATTTCTTTGACATCGGTCATATTTATTAGTATAGTCAAAGTAGAAAAGTTTTCAAGTCTTTTGAGTACGAAGGAGTACAAAAATGAGTTACATAAAAAAAGCCGAAGAAGTATTTCAGATAATTTGGTCCCTTGGTGCTATTTTAAATTTAATAGTATTATGGAATGAAGGAGCGTTAAACTATGCTGTAGCGATGGTTACTGGGATAACAGCATTTTTGTATTTAGTTTGTGTTTTGTTAGGAAAATTATTTGAAAAAATATCTAAACCCTTTTATTTTTAAAATAAGGGGGTTTTAATTTTTAAATTTAAAGTTTATCTGGTCTGTGATTTGGGCATACTTTAACACTGCATCTCTCAGGTATTGTTTTGGTGCCTTCCATCATTAGCTTGCTACACATCTTACATTTGTTTCCAGTTGGCTTGGCTTTAATAGCATGTTTGCATTCTGGATAATTTGAGCAACTATAAAAAATACCAAACCGTCCTTTTCGCTCTATCATATTTCCATCTTTGCATTCAGTACAGTCAACGCCAGTACTTTTCTTAGCCTTCTCGTCAGGACTTTCTTCTATATATTTACACTTTGGATAGTTACTGCATGAAATAAATCTACCAAATCTACCATCTCGTTCTACCAGTTTACCAGCTGGTTTTTCTTTCGCACCTTTTCTTGGCGGTTTTGGATTTCCACATTTTGGACATGGTTTACCTATTTCTTTTGGGCCTTCAAGTTCTTCGCCGTCTATCGTTCTTGCTCCTGAGCAGTCAGGGAACTTTGCACATGATAGAAATTTCCCTGCTTTTCCAAGTTTTATAACCATCTTTCCTTCACATGTAGGACATTTGTGTTTTGGGTCTGCGTCACCCATATTTGTAATCTTTTCCATGCTATCTTTTTTCGCAACGTCGCTAGTAAATGGTGTATAAAAATCTTCCAGTGTTTTTACGTATTCTCTTTTTCCTTCTGCAATTTCATCAAGTTCATTTTCCATATCGGAAGTAAATGAATCACTTATGTATTCCCCAAAATGTTCTTCTAGAAATGAACTTACAACATCACCAGTGTCCGTTGGGAATAGTGTTCTGCCTTGTTTTTCAACATAACCTCTGTCTACTATTGTTTTTATTGTTGATGCATATGTTGAAGGACGTCCAATTCCTCTTTTTTCAAGTTCTTTTATAAGTCCAGCTTCTGTGTATCTAGGAAGCGCACTTGTTTGTTTTTCTTCTGATGAAATATCAATTAAATTAAGTGCATCTCCTTTTAATACTTTTGGTACTTCAGTATCTTCACCACGTGCATCAGGGTCAGCCTTTAGCCACCCATCGTAGATTACACGCGAACCATTGATAGAAAAGTCTGGAATATTATTTTCTTCATCTCGTTTTTCAATATTCGCTATTACTTTTGTCTTAAGTAGTTTTGCATCACTCATTTGTGAAGCTACTGCGCGCGTCCAGATTAGTCGGTATAGTTTCTTTTGGTCATCATTCATTCCAGCAGATTCTTTTTGAACATTAGAAGGACGCACTGCTTCATGAGCTTCTTGTGCGGATTTACTTTTTGTTTTATACACACGAGATTCTACAAACTCTTTTCCATATTCAGATTGTATAAAAGAAAGTATTTGTCCGTGTGCATCTTTTGATAGAGTGGTGCTGTCTGTACGCATGTATGTAATATGTCCCGCCTCGTATAGTTTTTGTGCAATACCCATTGTTCTAGATGGAGCAAAGCCAAGACGAGTGCTGGCAGTTTGTTGAAGAGTTGATGTAGTAAATGGAGGTTTTGGAGAACGTTTTTGTTCTGATTCTTTAACATCAAGCACAGTCCAATCACCAGCTTTACCCAAAGACAAAATCTTTTCCATTTCTTTTTTATCACGAGGTTCATCTTTGCAAACTAATGGGAATTGTATATTTCCTTTTTTAACATCTGCAATAATTGTCCAAAAAGTTTCGGGAATAAAAGCACGAATTTCCCGCTCTCTTTCCATAAGAATACGTAGTGCAGGGGATTGAACACGTCCAGCAGAAAGTCCATATCGCACTTTTTTCCAAATTAGCCCTGATAGATCATAACCAAAGAGTCGGTCTAAAACACGACGTGCTTCTTGCGCTTTCAGTAGATTTCGGTCAATCTCTCGTGGGTGTTTAATTGCTTCTTGTACAGCACTTTCTGTAATCTCATTAAATACTATTCGTTTTGGATTTTTTGCGCCTACCACCTCTGCTACATGATATGCGATAGCTTCTCCTTCACGGTCGGGGTCAGTCGCGAGTATCACTTCGTCAGCATTTTTTGCAAGTCTTTTAAGCTCTGCGACAACCTTCTCTTTTCCCACAGATACTTCGTAGTGAGGAACAAAACCTGCTTCAATATCAATCGCTTTTTTATTTGATTTTGGCAGATCTCGAATATGGCCAACACTTGATGTGACTATATAATCTTTCCCCAAATATTTTCCTACAGTTTTGGTTTTTGCAGGAGATTCTACTATTACTAATTTTGTCATTAACAATAATTAGTACTACATCT
>CAZTTV010000087.1:0-2640 GCA_964616385.1 uncultured Candidatus Saccharibacteria bacterium
ATTCCCATTACTGTACTGAAGGCAAAAACTCCTCCTGTAGCAATCATCATTAATGTAAGAAGTACTCGTTGTTGCTCTTTTCGGGGTAAAATAATGAGAAGAAGAATAGCCATGATAACTGTTAATCCATAACTTACCTTAAATATGTTGATTATCCACTTATTAAAAAGGGTATCTGGAAAACGTTTGACTGTGGTATTTGAATTACCTGGAGAGGTACCAAGCATTGCATGCCAATCTGAAGCAACTGCAAATTCAGGATTAGGTTTTAGGCTATATTGACGTTTAATACTTTCTGGTGGCCACAATAGTAGCTTTATTGAGTTATAAGTCGCATTCATGACATGAGGGATATCATTTATTGGCAATGGGGGCAATATCCCTATCCCTATACCTTTACTTCCAGCCGTTATTTTTCCAGTGTCTATAGCGAACTGGAGTTCCTCATTTGTTTTTTCACAGAAGTTTATAAAATCACTGGCAGTAGTTCTCCCACTAAGAAAAATTGCTTTTGCTAAAGCAAATTCAAAATTTGATACAAAAAATTCTCGAATATTAAGTTTGTTTCCCCAGCCATTTAATCTATGATGCGCAGCATTTTTTGCAAAGCTATCTAAGGACTGACCTTCCAAAAAAGGCCTTAGTTCAGCAAATTTTGGAGAATAACTGTATACAAGTGCTCTTGCTTCTGTGGAGATTGGTACATATCTGGATCGCTTGTTCGGTTCTATTGAACTTAAGAGAGAATAGAAATCTTTGTATGACTGGTGCTGTCTTAAAGACGAGGAAAAAATTCCATAAGATGTATAATTTAATAAAGAAAATGCAGTCAATGGTACTAGATATCCCACGATCAGAAAAAGTAGCACTGCAATAGACTTAACTATCCATTTTTGTTGCCAATAAAAAAAAGTAACGGTCACTATTGCCAATGCTGCAGGCCCAAACAGCCAAATACCTTCTGCACGCGTTGTGGCAGCAAGGCCTATACATAAACCTGTCAATAGAGCCCAGACCCATGCCTTTTTTTGTTGCGTAGCTACATAAACAACAAGTGCCGTCATAAAAATTAGCGAGTACAAAGCCATGGCACCAAAAACTGTTGTACGTACTAGCCGTAATGCCATTCCAGCAGTAGGAATAAAAAGCAGGCAAAAAATACTGATAAATAGTATTGGGCGTAGAGGTAGTTTAAGGGGGTTGATAGCAAGTATAAAAAAGAATGGTAACGGTGCGTAAAGTAAAAACTCCAACAACCTAAGTGGAATACCACTACTTATTGAAAATGCGATAAATACAGGAAAAAATGGGGCTTTGGAGAGTAATATTTCAGTAAAAGGCCCAAGCCATGGTATTTCACCAAAATTATTTATAATTGCCTTGGCATTGTTGAAATATAACGCATCATCTGCCCACTGCCACTGCTGTACATCAAGTGGCCGCTCAAAAACGATTACAAATGCAACCAAATACAGTGCAATAATGCAAAAGATATGTTGGCTTTTTAGTAGAGGTTGTTGTTTTTGTATTTTGTTCATTTTTTGTTTTAGCAGACAACTAATAAGACTTCGAAACTTTCAACATTAGATAAAGATAGAAGATCCAAATTAAGCTCACTAAATTTTCCAAGCCAATCACCTTCAGCGATACTTTGAGCATGATTGATGAATTACATATCATCATACCCCTGCCAAGCTAAAATAGATAAAGGGGTATTTACTGAGACTACTAGGTAAAAAACACTAACTAAAGAAATGTAAATCCAATATATTTTTTGCCTATTCACCTCTGAAAAATCAGGAGCGATTAAATTAATACTTTTGATATATCTCATCATTTATTCAAAAAAACATTTTTAATCATCACCCCAATCTAGAAAGTATTTCTTATCTGATTGGTTTAAAAATTGCTCTGCAATTATACGATTTGAATCTAAATACTTCTTATAAATAATTTCTCTAAATTCATCGCTTATTAGTGAGCTCTCTTTAGGTAAAATGACTTTTTCTGATAAATGTAAAAGGTGTATTATAAGTTCTTTTCGGTCTTCTTTTTGTATAGACAATTCATCAAATAAACTAATCGTAGGAAAAATAAGGGGGTGCAATGATGGATAAGAGTCAAATAGCTTTATTTTCCAAGTAATAGTGCCGATATCTAAATGTTTTTAGAAAATCGGTACAAACATCAGTTATTTGCCTTCTATCATATAAGCGAACTGACATTCTACTCTTACCAAAACAATCCACCCAAGGATATAATCTATCAATAAAATTAAATGACGCAGAAAAATAGTTAAAATATTCTTCTATAGCTCCCTTATAATCTAAACCACTTTTTACATATTCTAGGAATGCCGATTGCAATAATTTATCTTGCCGGCGTATATACATTATCACTTGTACATCACAATCCGAAAACAGCTTAGAATACGCAGCTATTGTTTCTTTCGATGTATAACATCGTTGCTCAGAACTAATCAAAAGTTTGTCATAATCGTTTTTTAGAAATTCTGATTTTATATTAAAAATCATAACCACGTCCAATGGGCGTGGGTAGGTTCGTAGGCTATAGCCTGACGAACCATATGCTGAAACAATCTGTCATGCAAAAAGAGCAAAAGAAAGCTTGATAATCAAT
>CAZTTV010000088.1:0-2596 GCA_964616385.1 uncultured Candidatus Saccharibacteria bacterium
GGTGTTGAAATTACAAATGATATAGCACTTGGACTAAGGATACCTCTTGATGAAGCAGAATATGTAAAACTAGGTGAACACATAAATTCTTACCCAAAGAAAAAACTTGAGGATATTATTGAGGCAAGACTTTCTGATATATTTGAGTTAATTGACTCTCACTTGAAAAAGATAGGTAAAAATGGTCTTTTGCCTGCTGGTATAATATTGACAGGTGGTACATCGTCCATACCAGTCGTCGAAAATCTTGCAAAAGTATCACTAAAACTTCCATCAAAAGTAATAAATCCAGATTTTATGAAAAATATAAATAACCAGATTGCAGATGCAAGATGGTCTGTAGCATATGGACTTTGTATTATGGGATTATATGAGGAAGACGAAGAAGGTGCTGGACTAAAACTAGCAAAACGTACAAAAAGTAATTTACTGCTTTGGATAAAACAATTTTTGCCATAGTTTAAATTTATATATCTAATTTAAAATACAAACTAATTAAAAAATAGACCGCTTCGCATAATACTGTGCAAAACGGTCTTTTTTTAATGTCTTCGTCTTCTTCGTCTTGGACTATCGTCTCTTTTTATTTCAACAGCCCAACCAGTGTTCGGCCTTATCAATAGACTATCAATAATAATACGTCCACCGATATTTTCTCTATTAATGACAACGAAGTTATTCCTACCATCGGTTTTACTTGACGTCATTATAGACATATTGATAAACGAATTTTGTGAAAGAAGCATTGCATATATATAAATTCCTGCTGGGGCAACTATCTCTCTGGGACCAAGGCGATATCTACCATTTAATATACTAGCAACATCGCCGTCAATTCTGGTTCTTATCAAATGCCAACCTGGACTAAATACTTGATTTGCAAATCTTTGATTACTGTACCATGCTATCCGCCTATTCGCCGCAAATGATTTTTTTATCCAAAAAATTCTTGAATCAAGAAATGTTCTGATATTTGATTTCTCATTTTTGACACCAAACTTGGGAGAATAATAAAACAAAATACAACCCCTGCAACGCTCAAGAGTACTTCTCAAAAACGGAACATAATAAGACTGGTCGATTTCTCTACCTGAAAGTTTTGTTTTAAATATTTCTTCAAGAGCTCTTTGTCCGTAGAAATTTCCTCCACCCATGATATCTCTTGCTTCGTCAGAATGAACAAGGTAGTCATCAAAGTTATCATACCCACGTCCACTCGTATCATTGGCAAAAGCAAAGCCAGAACCAAAAATCACAAACATGACTAAAAAAATATATTTTTTCATCTCTTCCTCCGTTTTCTCTGTTTATTAAAATACGTACCTATAAATATAATACATGACACTACGATTTTGTCAATGTTTTCTTTTTTGCTCAGATTTTGTTAGTATTTAGAAATTAGTGTGATTATTTTGTTTTTATAAGCCAATATCTAATAGATACAAATCAGTAAATTATGCCAAAATTAAGTCCTGAAATTGAGACATTTGCAAGAATAAAAGTAATAGGTATAGGGGGTTCTGGAAAGAACGCCGTTAACCATATGATAAGGTCTGACATAAAAGGCGTTGATTTTGTTGTGATGAACACTGATGCACAAGATTTACACAATTCACTCTCAAAAAGAAAAATACACATAGGTAAAAATCTAACCAGAGGATTAGGGTCTGGAATGAATCCTGATGTAGGCAAAAAGGCTGCCGAAGAAACAAAAGAGGAGATTCAAGATGCAATATCAGGCGCTGACATGGTATTCATAGCATGTGGTGAAGGAGGAGGTACTGGAACAGGAGCTGCCCCACTTGTGGCAAGAATAGCAAAAGACTCAGGAGCTCTTACTGTAGCTGTCGTAACGAAACCATTCTCATTTGAAGGACTCAATCGAACGAAAATTGCAGACGAAGGATTGATTGAACTAAGCAATGAAGTTGATGCTCTGATAACAGTACCAAACGATTTACTTTTATCTACAGTAGATAAAAATACTACTGCAAAAGACGCATTTGCTATGTGTGATGATATTTTAAGACAAGCTGTTGAAGGTATCTCAGACCTAATAACAACTCCTGGAATTATCAACGTTGACTTTGCTGACATTAGAGCAGTTATGGAAAATACAGGACCTGCTCTTATGGGGATAGGTTCTGCTACTGGAGAAAAAAGAGCAGAAGAAGCAGCAATGCAAGCTATCAATTCTCCCCTACTTGAACTTTCAATAAATGGCGCAAGCGGTGTGCTTTTCGCGATAGCAGGTAACGATGATTTAACTATGCATGAGATACAAGACGTTGCTCGTGTTATCACAGACTCAATAGACAAAGATGCAAAAGTTATATTCGGTACAATACGAGACGATAAACTTAAAAAAGGAGAGATTAAAATAACTGTAATTGCATCTGGATTTCCAGACACAAATTCTAAAAAATCTCTTTTCAATATGGGGGAGAAGAAATCAGATGAAAAAACAAAAAAAGAACCTGTAGATATAAGTTCTGATACACCAAAATCAGATAGACAAAAGATAGATTCAGAAAATGAAGATAATGATGATTGGTCATCAGTTCCAGCGTTCCTTAGAAGATCAA
The DNA here is from genome assembly GCA_964616385.1 of uncultured Candidatus Saccharibacteria bacterium. GTDB lineage: Bacteria > Patescibacteriota > Minisyncoccia > Phycocordibacterales > CAZTTV01 > CAZTTV01. The sequence continues at coordinate 2,586 of CAZTTV010000088.1, forward strand.
AACTTAAATAA
>CAZTTV010000089.1:0-2486 GCA_964616385.1 uncultured Candidatus Saccharibacteria bacterium
AATGGGAAGTTATTGAAAATCGTATCCATTAATGCTGTTTTTGCATTAATTGGCCAAGCCGTTCTTCGTCGCTGGTATTTAGGCTGAATAGATAGCTCTTCACTATCCAAAAGGCGTGAAATATCAAGAATACTATACATTCTCTGTGATAATTGAATTTTTGCCATATATATTCCCTTAAATACCTTAAACTTTTAAGTCAGTATTCTCTTGTCTTTTCAATAGTGTAGTCGTAATCAGAGATTAATATCTCAGAATCATTTGTTGCAAATATTAAAACTTGCTTCAGCTCTTTCGGAGTTTCTAATTTTTGTAAGGTACTTTTGAAAAAGTGGCTCTTTTTGTTTTAGGCCAAATTCTGAAAATCAGCATTTGATTTAAGCAGTAATCTGAACTTCAGTTTGCGTTAAAATTTTATTTTCATTGGTACTTGTATTTCGCGTGTGAACTTGACTTTTTAGATAAACTTCAGTCACTGTGCCGTACTCCCACTTTTTTACGTGGCAAACATCATAACCCAGCTTTTGTATTTTCGGCTCTTTTTAATACCCATACTTTCTTTTAAAAAACTACGAACCTTATTTTCTGCATCATATTTTGGCATCTGCATTTAATTTCACATGGTGCATTTTAAAGGTAATCTGAGTTTGGTTTCCCAATCAGAATCTTCTTTTAAGCAGACTTGGTTTCCCACGTCGAAACTGACTTATTTCTAGTCAAATTTTATGTCGCAGTAATGAACTTTCGCTCTTTCACTGATGATTTATTTTCAGATGTTTAGCCTCGAAAGAGACTGCTAACCATGAGTTTTCAGACTTTACTTTCTTTGTTCTGCCGTTCGTTTTTTAAGTAGTGTGGAAATCGTCAGGGCTTCCTTTCTCGGCATTCTACTTTATAAACATCAGAATTCCGCTTTTGCTTTTTCAACCCCCCTTGGCATACTGTCGAGCTTATTTTCTCCACTCCAAGCTTCGCAAACATCAAAACCCGCTTTTTCACAGGCTTATGTACTCCGCGTCCAGCCTTTATTTTTCCAGTAGAAACTAGCTTCACAACGATCAATTTCAGCTCTTCAACAAACAGTTTATTTTCTGCTGATTGCTCTCAAAAATAGAAAATAACGCATTGATAACCAGCTCGTCTGGTTGATTAATTGGTTATTTGAATTGTAAAGTTGTCACAGGTTTTGAACTCCGCGACGCTTTGCTCTTTCAGTTTTACAAGGTAGGAAAAAACTTTAGATAGGCTCTATAAAAGAATCAAGATTACTTTGACCGTCTAGCCTCAATGTTCCTGAATTAAAACCATCTGCTAATTTTATTGCTTTGATGCTCCAATTATTTGCGATTCGCAATCTCTCACAATATTTATAAAAAGTTCTTGCATCATCTGTTAGAACGAATTCAATATCCTCTTTTAGGGCTTGTGCTATTATTTTCATGTCATCCTTAATAACAGAGCGATTATCACCGCTGTCACGTCCATCGAGTAAGTTCCATACTTCCGCTGCTTTTATAGAATGAGGAAGATTAAAGGGGAGAGGCCTAAAGCTTTTAAGAGGTAAATCTGTAATTGGCTGTTTAATAGCAAATTCTGAGGCTACGATAGAAGAAAAATAGATAGAAATGTTTTCCTCAAGGATATATTTGTAATATTGTTTTGCTACTTTATGATTATTACGTTTGTTGTCAACAAGTGAAATTAAAAAACTGGTATCCAAAAGAACAGAAACCGTCATACGTGATTCCCTCGTAATGTTTCTAACCACAGGTTAGCATCAGAAACACCTTCCCAAGCTTTTGTTCCCCTTTCTACCATAGTATTAAATTCACTTTCATTGTAACTAGGCTGGTAATTTTCAAATGCAAGCAATTTATAATTACGCAGTTCACCTGTTGATAAACTTTCTTCTGCTGTAATATGAAGTAGGGCTGGGCGATACAGGCGATTTTTCTCGCTTTTTTCTAACAAATCTTGAGTAGAAGAAATAATCAGAATCTCACCACCTTCTAGTTCGATATGGACATTTGCTTTAGTCTTCCCTCCCATGTCAACAACTCTACCATGTAAATATTTTTCCACATACACCCAAGCATCTTGAGTTCTTTTATAACTAGACGATGAATCAATATTCAATGATATATGAGAAGATGTCTCTGAAATAGAATACTTCCTATTTAGGTTTTTTTGAGCTGCATTTTGCCAGCGCTCCATTACAGCTGCACGCTTGACATCAATCAAATTCAGTGACTCCATAGATTGTAAATGTTCAATATCAGACCATAAGCTATTAGCAATCAGCAATCCACTAGCTACCAGGGTAAGCGAACCTTCTTCGACTGAGATCATAACTTTAGATGGATCAATATCACGACTTGAACCTTTTAAAAACTCAGCCACATCTTTCTGGAACTCACCAAGCAACGACAAAGAAATATGTGTTGGATTAACATCAATATTATCAATGCGGTCATTTACTGAAAAAT
>CAZTTV010000090.1:0-2443 GCA_964616385.1 uncultured Candidatus Saccharibacteria bacterium
GGGGTAAATTTATTCTTTAATTTTTTTAAATACTCATCTCTTTCTTTCTTCTCAGAATCTGATAATAATAGAAATTCAATTTTATTTATACGCTCTTTAATTTCTTTTAAAAGTTCAAAACTGGCTTTATTTTCAGACAGGAATCTATTAAATTCATCTTCAGATGAACAGGTGTAGTTTTTTATAAAGTCCAATTTTTTCTCTTGTACTTTTAATTTTTTTAACTCATTATTTAATTTTATTTCTCTTTTAGCCATATTGTTTTAAGAGGTGTCATATAATCATCAGGGTTAGGTGAAAAACCGACTTTAGTTACTTCAAACTGAGTGTTTGTCGTAAATAATATCTCTTTTTCACTTGGTAAAGTTGATAAGTTTTCTATTAATTTACCATTTTTCCCTTCTATTCTAATCATTACAGTATAAGGTCTACTCCTTATTGCGTCAATAATTGCATTTTCAGAATAAGTCGCTGATGTAAAAGCCTTTTTGGTTATTGTTGCTCCTTTTACATACATAGAGTTGATTTGAGCATCAGTCAAATTCTCAATTCTATACAATAAATTATTAGAACCATTGTATGTTGAATTTGGCATTTTATTTAGAGCTTGTTCCATTAAATTCTTTTGAGCTGTATAAAAATCTATCATTGGTATTTCGCCTCTTAAAGCTTTATTAAAATATTCGTAGCCACCATTAGTTGTATAAAACTTTAACACAGCTTCTTCTTCAACCGCTAATACATTAGCGAATTTTCTTGTAGATGGATTTGCAATTAAATTATCAAGATAAGATTTGAAAGAAGTATTTGATTTTAAAGTAACTAACCAATCATCCACCCCATTAACCAAGTTATCAAACGTAACTAAATCATCTAGCTTAGTACCAGCATCTTCTAACAGTTTTGAACCTTTAGCATCCAGTACAACATTCAACTTTCGCTCTTTTGCCAAAAGTTTAGCAGCAGAAAATCTACCTACTCGATAGGTTGTTTTTGCCAGTTGTAGTGCCCGGCCTAATAAATAGAACTCATCAAAAGGTGTAACAATGCCAACAATAAGAACTGCAAAGTTTAGTGCCTCTTTTAATTCTTTATTATTTTTTGCTTCAATAAGAACATAGTAAACAAAAGCGGGTAAAACATAAACCCCTTCTGTAAGACCAAGTTCAGTGCTAAGTTCCACATTGACCTGAATGGCTACAAGTTCATTAATCCCTATTGGATAGTTTACACTTGAAATAAGTTCACAAGGGTTACTTGTGGCAACTCCTGCTGTATTCCCAAAACGTAATATATATTCATCTTCTGTAAATATTATATTGTTTTCAACTAGTGATGCTGAGATTTTCCACTCATCGCACATAGGGTATCCATAAGCAAAACCATTAAAATATAGTTTATTTTTATCTCCTAAAGATTCAAATACACTTTTAACATCTTCAACACTGTATCCATTATAAAACAATCTGAATAGCTCGAATGCTAATCGATCAAAATTGTTTTCGTTACCAAATTCCAAAAATGATACTTCAGTAATGTTGTCCATTTTGGTTAAACCCTTCAAAAGGTCAACATCAGCAAATATTTTATCAAAAAGCTCTTTTGAATCCTGGCCACTTTCGGTGGTATTTATCAGATCAAGTACAATATCTTCGTATTCTTCGCTGGTACCACTCTTCCAAACACTCTTTATCAGCTTATATTTTGTCTCACTGTCTAACCACCTTGTTGCACAGGCAGCAATTGACTGTACCTTTTCGATGTCTTCTTTTGATAAATCTTCTTTGTTGACACTAGCAATAATTTCATGCAATTCGTTTTGTACTACTGTTTTCGATGCAAATAAATAATCCTGTAAAAGGTTGAGTTTTTCTTCTGCCTTGCTGTCTGTATCTGATCGCTTACTTATTATAATCTTGCCAAGATCAATTTTTTTCCAATCCAAGGTAGTAGTTTGATTATTTCTCAAACTAATTGTTTCTTCAAAATCTGTAATTGTAACAGGATGCAAAATGAGATCCTTTTCTGGTACAAACTCTACTTTCAAACGACCAAGTTCATTAAACTCCTCATTTAGAGTCTTTGTTTTATGAAAACTAATCTGATTATTATTATCTATATATGCACATCGAACTAGTTGAAACATCTTTTGCATATAGGTTTTATCCGTGTAGGCCCCCTCACTCATATCCTCCACCAATCCAATTACCAGCGGTGGGTTGTGGATTAAATCCCACTGGTATTTGCGCAGGGTGGTGCCCGTGCCATAGTCCATTAGGTTTTGGGTGGTTTTACCAATGGTGGGGTATTCTTCAAAGGTGTGTTGTAGCCTAAAGGCGCCATGGCCTAGCTCGTGGGCTATGGTGCGGTTTACATTGGCTTGGGTTTCGCCCATGTATATAAACCCATAGCGGTGCTTACGGGGCATATAGCCAGCAATGCC
>CAZTTV010000091.1:0-2399 GCA_964616385.1 uncultured Candidatus Saccharibacteria bacterium
GTTTCCTAATAGTTCAAATTTAAGCATAAATTTTATACGGTGTTAGCGGTTGGCATTATCCTTTTATAATCTCACTTATATGTATTTCTAAATCTTTAATAACTTTTGGTAAGTATTTTTCAACTTGATCATTCAGGTTTATAATAATTAAAGATTCTCCTATTATTCGTCTTTCAAACATTTCTCTTTCTTGTTGAGAACCAATTTGAGAGGTTTCACCCATTAATGAAATTAAATCTAAAACTCTATTAACTTGACTTTCATTGTCAGCAATTGCATCCAGATTTCTTAAAAGAGTTACATCTTGAATTAAACCTTCAGTAATTAATCTGTTTGTAACTCCTGTTGAATATCTAAAATGACCTATTTTTTTTCCTTTAATCCAATCTTTTTTATCTCTATTGAAAAAGGGTAGAATAACATTATTATTCTTTTTTAATTCAAATTGTAAAGACTCTAATTGATTTATATAAGTTTTCTTCTCATTTTTTTTATTTTCTCGTTTGTCATTAATAAATATATATAAAGCTAAAAAGATAGAGAAAATTGTTACTAGGCTCGCCCAAAAATTAATATCTGTTAATTGACACATCATTTATTGTTAAAATTAAATTTCGTTTTTACTGCTTACCGCTAACGGTGAGTATATGATTTGTGGCGGTTTTTGGAACACAAATCTTTCAACTTACACCGATATTTATTTGTATTTAAAATATTCATATTTAGCACTTTACCCGCCATAAATTATATACATTGTTACAGGGCGTTTTTATTCATTCTTTGCATTAATTCTTCAATTCCAAATGTAGGGTTTCCACGATGAAGCATTCTATGACAGTTACTACAAACGAGTGCAATGTCTTCTCGTTTTGTTTTCGTTTTTCCGTCCCTTTCTGATAATGGATTTTTATGGTGTGCTTCAATAAATCCTTCTCCTATTTCTCCGTATTTTTCAAAAAATGAGAATCCACAAATTTGACAATTAAGCATTTTATTATTCGAAATAGCACGTTCTTTTATTTTCTTTATAAAAGCACTATTTCGCTCATAACGCATATGTTGCGCTAAAACAGAATCTCCTTCTATTACAGTTGGTTCAACTAAGTCACTAACCTTAATCTTATTATTTTTCGATTTATATAAGTCAAGAATTTGTCTATGAACGAATAAATGAAAATCTTGTACTAACCAAACTTTGTCAACTTGTGAAAATTCAGTTTTTACAGGAATATTTAGGTTTGGATTATTTTTATAAAACTCATTCCATTCCGTAAGACACAATTCTTCAATTGGATATTGGCTTAAATTATTCCAAGTCTTTTGCATATAGGATTGGCACTCAAGTATGTATTCTTTTCCTACTTTTGGAAACTTGTCGTTGCTGTAATTGAACAAGTATTTAATTGTTTGGTCAAATCCTTTCATTGGTATCGGAAAAAACTTGTCTGGAAATAAAGATGCTAACCAAGCAGATAATGCTGTAAAACTCATTGTTCTTTCAGTCCAGTCAATTTGGTCAAAGTCTTTAGTCCGATATTTTCTTATAAGTTCAATATCTTTAAATGAAATAAATTCTTTTAGGTCAGTTCTTCCACTTTTCAAAATAAACTGAATTCCTTTAACGTCTGTAGTATATTTTATTTTCTGAGAATTTTGTAGAGTCTGTAATATTTCGTTGTCTGATTGAGTTTTCCAGTCAATATTATGATTAATGAAATTTGCATATTCAAATTTGTATGCTTCTTCTTCAATCCAGTTTGTACCTTTACTAAATCGAATGTATTTGTCTATTGAATTTTTAAACGAACTATTCATAAGGTAAATTTTCTGTTTTCAAATGCCCTGTAACGGTTTTGTATAACGAAAGTTGCTATTTTGAAAACGCAATTTTCCGTTTGCTAAATGTAACATTTTTTTAATTTAGAAACATTCTATTTTAAACAATTTGGCAATTTTGGTTATACGTTGTTAACTTTTGTGGCTTATTCACTCTGATTAATCTTTCTTTTTTGTTTTTTGTTTTTTGTTTTTCCTCTTTTTACTTTCTCGTTTCTGAAATTTGTCTTTTGGAACTTAGTATTTTCTCCATACTTTTTCCTTTCTCCTTCTCTCCTATTTTTCTATTAATTTTCACGTTTCTTTTCGCAACTCTTTACGTGTCATTTCTCTTTCTATTTTCCTTTCTTTTCTCAACCTTTTTTAGGTTATCTTTCTTTCCGATTTTTACGTGTCATTTCTAAAATCTGTTCATTCTCAAAATCATTCCGTTCTGAAAATTCTTTCCTTTTCATTTCTAAAATTTGAGGTTTCTCCGATTTCTAAAATTATTGTTTTAATGAACTTTTATCAAATCTGAGTTGAATCCGCCATGAAAGTTAACGAGTTTGTATAAGATTTGT
>CAZTTV010000092.1:0-2369 GCA_964616385.1 uncultured Candidatus Saccharibacteria bacterium
AAATCAGAGCAGCAATACCTGATTCATTTTTGTTAAGGGCTACAGGACAATTTGGACAGCCTTTATTAGTAGGTGGGCGGTTGCACTGTTTACACTGTTGGATTAACAATTCCGCTCGCTCAATATCTTGAGCGAGTATTTGATATGATTTAATTTTTTCCGCTATTTCCGTCTGTAAGGTTTTTAAAATAGGCAGAATTTTTTTAGAAGATTCTTTTCCAGAGGAAAATTGTTCCCTGCTAGTGGCAAGTTCAGTGACTTGTTCCAGAGACAAACCATATTCACGTAAAGTAAGTGCAGTCGTTAAGCGAAAAATATCTTCATCAGAATAAAGACGCGTACCTTTCTCAGTCCGAAAAGGGTTGATTAATCCTAGCTCTTCATAGTAACGTATTGTTCGAAGAGAAGTTTGTAGAGTCTTTGCTACATAGCCGATTTTATACAATTGTTTCTGTAACACGAGATAATAAATCTTACGTAAAGTTTTTATATTAACTAAAATAATCTTTTTAGTCCTAATTTGTCAAATTCAATAGGATTTTTATTACAAATGAGGTATATGTTTATCTCCAACTGGAAAAATTGAGCGAACATTATTTGCTCTTGATTAGATGCAAAAGTGGAGCTGCCGCCGTGTACTAGTTGGTGTTAATAATGGTGAGGGGAAATGCACTGGCTTGAACTGTGTTTTTAACTGGTTCGGTATTTTCATGATCGAAAATTTTGTTAATCAGCGATACCTCGCCAGTCGTTTGATTTTTGGTGGTTCCAATCATTGTGCAATGGAATACTAATTATTTGGGTCGTGCATAAAAGCACTCTGTAAATCAGGAAAAGAAATTAATAACAACATACTTGTGCACTATCACCACTAGGATGGTAGTGTTTCAGCCTGATGTGTGTTTATATTTGCCAGTAGAATAAACAAATTGAGCATGGTCAGGTCAGGTTGGTACGGAAGGATACTGAGTCCTACGTATATTTTTTATTTCGTGAGTAGATCCATGTTTGTATAGGGGGTAAGTGCGGTAGTCAGGGTATTATTGGTTTTTTATCGAAATAGGTATGAGTAGGTGAAGCTTACTTGTTTTTTTTATTAAAGCCCCATGTTGCCATGAATATCTTTAATATGTTTCATTTTTCTGATATGAGGTAAATAATCTACACTGTTCAAACGTTTCAGCCAGTATCTATCATTTTCTGCTCCAGCAGTCCAGGCCTGGATTGCTCTAATTGTTTTTGCACATAATTCAACTTGAAACTTACCTTCTGAGGTTGCTTTTTTCTTCATGGATTCAATAATCCTAAGTAAAGACTCAACCGGATCGTTTCTTTCATTCTTTGTTTCACCTTGCAATGAATTTAGCCGATTAAAAAAATCAATTGTCTGTGGATCAATGCTTAGCATTAATAGAGCGGCGGCCAGGATGCCAGTTGAAAATAATTTAACATCAGGATTGATCCTATCAATCAAAATTAACTCTTCCTTAAAAACCTCTATCGCGCTATCAATATTAATTTCATTCCTAAGTGATCTTTTGTCTTGTAGTGCTCTTGGTTCTCCACGTAAGGCGATGTTAATGGCTTCGGTGATATATCCGTGTTTTAGTCTGTTTGAATCAAATGTTAATCCAAGGCGTTTATAACAAGTCAGTACTTGTTCTTGTGATCTGTTTTTTATGGAAATAGGGTAAAGCGTACTGATTAATTCATCGTATGCAGATTGCTCTAAAGAATAGATGCAAAGAAGTAAAGTATCTGGTTTTTCTAATAGACCTTTTTTCCATAATCCATTTCTTATTAGTCCTGTAATTTTGAAATAGTTTCCATCGATAAGTGCTACATCAACCGAAGCTATGTAATTCTGCAATTCCTCGTTTTTTGCTAGGCCGAGCCATTTCTTCTCAGTCTTCTGGGTGTATTTTGCACTGCTTCCTTTGCTGTCACCAAAGCCATCGGGAAGTATTGACCAGTCATCAAAACTTACTTTTGAATAACAAACAGTTTTATTGTTTATTTTAATTTTATCAGTTATTTCAATTACTTCCATTTTATTATTGTTTTTATTTGAGAATGGGTATAAGTGCAAATTGTATCTTATTACTCAATAGAATAGTTGATTTTTTCTTTGTAGCATAGGCATGGTGATATCACAGAAAGGTGTTTGTTGTTGCAGAATCTAATTCATATTACCATTTGTTTAAAAAAACTATATTGATATTTAAACTACTGATATTACATATATAAACAAACAATATTGTAATTAATAAATATATATGTTACTTTATTTGTGCGTCATGGTAAATAAAAAAACCAATAGCCTTTAATGATCTCCGTGGGGAAAACATATGATTAAAATAACAATTGTT
>CAZTTV010000093.1:0-2361 GCA_964616385.1 uncultured Candidatus Saccharibacteria bacterium
ACCAATAAATTCATTATTTATATAAAAATCTATTTTTAATAATGGGAATACGCTTTCATTTTTTATTTGTATTATTATTTTATTATTTATTCCATATATTGTATCTTTTTTAGGGTTTATTATTTCTATTTTAGGTGTAAATTCTGGTTTGTGTATATCATCATATTCTTTTGTAATATTATTTATATCTTCTTTTTTTATATTTCTTTCATCAACCCATTTTTTTATAGGGTATTCCCATAAATTAAATTGGGAATCTTTTTCAGGGTTCTTGGGATAATCACCTAATGGATTTTTTTTATCTACCCAATTTAATATACTATGAACATTTGTTATAAATTTCTCCTCTTTTGTTTCATTTGGTGTATATTTTGTTGCAAGTTTTCCAGATATTTTATCAATAAAATATTGTTCACCACCACGCCAGATACCTCTTAGTATTGGTTTTATATTTTTAGGTGTCCTTTTGGGTTTTTTAAATTTTTCGTCGGGATATATTTTTAACACTTCTTTCATAAAAGCATTCCACATAGGGGCAACTATAAATCCAGCAACCTTTTTCTTCATCGGAGAATTGTCATTATTTCCAGCCCATGTACCAACAGATATAGAAGGTGTATATCCTATGATTAATGCATCTTTATAATCGTTTGTTGTACCTGTTTTTACAGCCACATCTCTTCCTTTGAAATATAGATATGATCTTTTACCAAAAGCTGGAGCTCTAGCATCATTATCGGATAATATATCTGATATTTTACGTGCTGATTCTTCAGAAATAACACGGTATGTTTTTTTTGTATATTTTTCAAGGATATTGTTATTTTTATCTTTAACTTCTAATATTGGAGTTGACTCATTTTTTTCTCCATCATTTGCAAAAACACCATATGCGTTTGTTATATCAAGTAAAGAAACTTCACCACCACCAAGTACTAAAGTAAGACCGTATTGGTTTATATTAGTTAAACTTTTTATTCCAAAATTTTTCGCTGTTTGTAGTGAATCAGAAAGACCAGCAAGGTAGAGTATTTTAATAGCTGGAATATTTACAGACTGAGCCAATGCATTCCTCAAACTCATTGGTCCATGATATTTACCATCATAGTTTACTGGTGTGTAGCAATCATCTGGATTTGTGTTACCAATAGGATTACCTTCTGGGTCACATGTTGTTTGAAATTGAGTTTTGAGATCAAATACAACAGTATCTGGTGTGTATCCTTTTTCAAATGCTGTTGCGTATACAAACGGCTTAAATGCTGAACCTGGTTGCCTGTGGGCTATTGTTATATTAAAATTCCCATCTATTTCTTTATCAAAGTAATCTCTTGAACCAACCATTGCTAATATTTGCCCTGTTTTTGTGTCCATCGCTATTAATCCAGAGTTTGTTGCGTCAAATTTTTCAACATTTTCTAATGTGTATTTTTTAAGTATTTCCTCAGCCTTTTTTTGTAATTCGTAGTTTATTGTTGTTATTACTCTTAATCCTCCATTTTCAACAACATCTTTTCCATATTTTTTTTCTAAATATGACTGTATATAAAACACAAAATGTGGAGCCTTAATTCCTATCTTTTCTTGTTTAATAAATATTACATCTTCTTTTTTTGCGGATGAATATTCTTCTTGTGTTATAAAATTAAGCTCAAGCATTCTTTTTAATACTAGGTTTTTTCTATCAGTAAGTTTATTTTTATTATTACCATATGGGGAATAAAAAGTAGGAGCCTGTGGAAGTGCTGCTAGGTATGCAGACTCTGCCAGTGTTAAATCTTTAGCTTCTTTTCCAAAAAAAGACCTACTGGCTTCCACTACACCATATATATTTCCACCATATGGAGCACTATTTAAATATAATGTAAGTATTTCTTCTTTACTCATTTTTCTTTCTAATTTTAAAGATAATGACCATTCTTTAAGTTTTCTTGAAATCTTCTTGTCTCTTGTAAGGATAGAGTTTTTTATTACTTGTTGTGTTATTGTAGAGCCTCCTTGTGAAAATTTAAAAGAACCTAAATTGACTAGTATCGCTCGTATTATTGCAGTAGGTTTTATTCCTTTGTGTTGGTAAAATTCAGCATCTTCTATTGCGACTGTGGCATTTTTTAAATACAGAGGTATATCTTCATATTTTGCTACAGTTCTCCGTATATCTTTATGTATATCATAAAGAAGGACGTCACCAGTTCTGTCATATATTTTTGTTGATTCTGTTACTTTTCTATCTTTAAAATCTTTAAAATCAGGTACTTTTAGGTTTCCAACCCATAAGAGTAAAATACCAGAAAATACAAAAAATAAACTAAGAATAGCTATAATTAAATTTTTTGAAAGATGTTTGTTTTTTTTCTTACC
>CAZTTV010000094.1:0-2359 GCA_964616385.1 uncultured Candidatus Saccharibacteria bacterium
TTAGAGCTTCTATACCTGGTGAAAATGAAGAACACCCTGTAAAAGGCTGGTTTGTCGCAGGAACCAATTTGGTGAATACGGTACCACAACGAGAAATGATTGAAAAAGCAATTGATGCCGTAGAATTTATTGTTGTTATGGATACCATGCCAATGGAAATTACCGGATATGCTGATGTTATTTTACCAGAATGCACTTATCTAGAGCGTTATGATGGTATTCGATCTGCAACAAACAGAGAACCGTCAATTGCACTACGAATGCCTGCTGTAAAACCAAAATATGATTCAAAACCAGCTTGGTGGATGTGCAAACAAATTGGTGAAAAATTAGGCTTACATGAACACTTTCAATATGATGATTTTAAAGATGTAATATCTTGGCAATTAGATAAAATGGGAACTTCTTTAGAAGAAATGGAAAAGGTTGGAGTTAAAAAATTTAAACGTAAATCTGGACCGATGTTCTTAGAAAAAGGTCAGCCTTATGAATTTGGAACCAATAGTGGGAAAATCGAATTTTATTCTGCAGAATTAGCGGAGTTAGGTTTTGATCCCATGCCGGTTTATACATCTCATGATTATCCAGAACAAGGTTTTTATAGATTGAATTATGGTCGATCACCCATGCACACATTTAGTAGAACCATCAATAATCCCAATTTAAATGATCTTACAGATGAAAATAAACTTTGGGTCAATCCTAAAGTTGCCAGAGTTGAAGGTTTAAGAAATAACCAGGAAGTTTGGTTAGAAAATCAGGATGGAATTATTTCCACTTTCTCAATAAAAGTAAGAGTCACAGAGCGAATACGATGGGACTCTGTCTATATGTATCACGGTTTTGGTCATAATAATAAAAAATTATCTCGAGCCTATGGTAAAGGTGCAAGTGATACTCTTTTAATATCTAAAGTCACAGTTGATCCTCTCATGGGAGGAACAGGTATGAGAGGTAATTTTGTTAAGTTTTTAATTGAGAATCCATATAAAGATATAGAGGTATGAGATATGCAATGGTAATAGACACTCTTAAATGTGTTGGATGCAGCGACTGTGTAGTTGCATGTCAAACAGAAAATAATGTTCCTATTGGATACTGTAGAGACTGGGTAACCGAATCTGTTAGTGGTTCTTATCCTACCATAGAGTTAGAATTAAAATCGGAAAGATGTAATCATTGTGATAATGCACCTTGTGTAAGATGTTGCCCCACAGGTGCCAGTCATACTGTTGAAGGTGGTATTGTTTTGGTAACTGAAGATGAATGCATTGGCTGTGGAGCATGTATTGAATCATGCCCTTATGATGCGAGATTCCAACATCCGGATGGCTATGTTGATAAATGTACTTTCTGTCACCATAGATTAGAAAAAGGTCAGCTTCCAGCTTGTGTTTCTGTTTGTCCTACAAAATGTATGTATTTCGGAGATCTTGATGATCCTTCAAGTGAAGTATCAACGCTATTGCGATCAAGAAAATATAAGGTTCTGGCACCCGAAGCGGGTACTAAACCAAATGTATATTATTTAATTAAATAAAATCGATACCATGCAAGAAGAAATATTTATCAGCGGAAGAAATATCCCACATATAGACCCGGTACTTGAAATTTGGCATTTTCCAATATCACTATATTTATTTTTAGGTGGATTAGCTGCAGGAGTTATATTCTTTGCCTCTCTTTTTACAGTAATGAAAAAAGAGAAAGAAGTTCCAACAGCTGTTAAAGGTGGTATGATAGTCGTATTGTTTGCCTTGAGCATAGGATTGATGGCTTTATTTTATGATCTAACACATAAATTATATGTGTGGCAATTGTATACTACCATAAGAATAGAATCACCCATGTCTTGGGGAGCTTGGGTATTGTTAGTAATAACTATTTTATCTTTTATTTGGGTATTTAGTTATTTTACGGAAATGTTTCCCAAATGGGACTGGAAATTTGAATTTCTGAAAAAATTTGAAGCTTATACAAAAGAAAACAGAAGGACACTCGCATTAATTTTATTACCCTTATCGCTCATTTTGGGTGTATATACGGGTATTCTGCTTTCGGCTTTTAATGCTCGTCCTTTATGGAATAATGCCATTTTAGGCCCTTTATTTTTAACTTCAGGATTATCGACCGGGGCAGCAGTTATTATATTATTCTCAAAAAATCATTTCGAAAGAAGGCTATTTAGTAAAATTGATGTAGCTCTTATAGTTCTCGAATTGGCATTGATTATACATATGTTAATGGGAATGTATGCCGGTTCAGAAGTTCAACTAGCTGCTTTGGATCTTTTAATTGGCGGTCAGTTTACAGTAATGTTCTTTGTGTTTGTGGTAATACTTGGACTTATTTTCCCTGC
>CAZTTV010000095.1:0-2333 GCA_964616385.1 uncultured Candidatus Saccharibacteria bacterium
GGGCTGGGCTGTCCGCTTTCGCGCTTGGCAACCAAGCTGCAGTAGGCATTCAACAGGTCAATCGGACGCTTGCGCGCGATGAACTTGGAAGCGTAGAGAATGATCGACCGGCCGGTCTCTAGGTTGAGCTCGGCACGGTATTGTTCGCGAGTGCTGGCTGCACTTTCAGCACGCTTGCGAAAGAAGTCATTGTCGACGGCATAGGGCACGTCGAAAATGCGCTCATCGGCGATTCCGTGATCCTCTAAATGTGACTCCTTTAAACCTTCGTATGTTTTTAAGAGGTCGCTGGAAGTTAGTAGTGAAATTCCAATATCATACTCGTATTCACATTCACCGATAAAATCTTCAGTGAAATCATTGGAGACAACAATTACTTGATTGACATGATAGCCATTCTTTTTGCATAATGCTTCGTAAGATTTAAGTTGTCGAGATACTGCTGTGAATTTATTGTAATCTTTGTCTTTGACAGTTTTGCATTCTGCTATAATTACGTCTTTTCCTCCAAGATTAATGAGGATATCCATTTTTGATCTGGCGGTGTTGACTTTTTTTCTTAATTTCTCATCTACATTGAAGCCCAATTTAACAAATAGATCTTTTGTTAGTTTTTCATATAAAGATCCCAGTTCACTTTCTTTGATGACCAGCCCTTTATCTTTAAGTGAATTTATGTCTCGGCAACCTATTTCAACATAGTTATCAAGATAGAGGTCTTGGATATTTCTAAAGCTATCTATGATATTCAAGACATGATTGCCACGAGAGTTGATTTTGTTCTGTTTGCAAAAATCAATCAGTTCAGTTTTAGGCAATAAGTAAAGAAGATCTCTTGGACCAACTCCATAGTCTGTTAGTAGGTCAGCTTGGAGAACCTCGTCCTCTTGCAATTCAAACTCAGCCCTAACTATTTTGTTTAAGTCTGGCTTGAACTCTATAAGCAAGGAAATCAGCTTGTTTAAGCCGTCCTTGGACAATGATGTTGAATCTTCTTTTTCGAGGTTTCTAAGGTGGTCTAATAGGTTGTAAACTCTTTCATCTAATGATCTGCCCATTTTGGGTAACGAAATATTCAAATCTTTGGAGATCAGTTCTTGTATTCGTTTGGATCTGTCAACTTTGGATGTTTTTTCTTGATGAATCCCATTGCATAGTAACGAGGTTGCATTAACCCCTTGTTCTAAAATGGCTACAATTTTTTCTGGTCTTGAAAACTTACGGTTAATGCCATGTTTTTTTGCTAGTAAGTTAATTTCTGGGTTTTTTAGATTTTTTAAAATTCTTCTGAGGTATTTAAATGGTAGCTCAATTTCTAATATTTTTCTGAGGAGATAAATTATTTCGTCAGGAATGAATAATGTATTGGTTTTTCTATTAAAAAATACAATTCCTATTTCTTTTAATTCATTGATTACATCATCAATATTGTGTTTTTGGGGTGGCACTACAGAATAGGTTATTGCCTTTTCTTCTTCATTTGACAGTTCGAGGCTATTTGAAAGTGTATTTAATATTGTTTTCTCTTCCCAAGATAAATGTTGTTCTCGGTTTATCTCAATGTCGTTGGTGTATGCTGTAGTAACGCAGTTTTTAAATATGATATAATCTCTTTTTCTTTCGGGAGATATATCTGTTTTGTCATTAGTTATTTGATTATTGATAACTTTTATATGTTTTGAAAGATTCTTTAGCTCTTTTTTGTACAGCTTGTCGAACCAATCACGAGACATCATTTGATTTCCATCTCGAATAAATATTTCAACTACTAATTCAAGCTGGTAATTGCTAAATTTTATTCCATGAGACAAATGAGATGTGTATTCTTCTCTCAACAAGTTGAATAGTTGAACGATATTAGCATTTTCAGCTTTCTTTAAAACATTATCACTGTCAGTTAGAATTTTATCTATTTTAGGATTTTTCTCTCGGCTATCTGCTGTGAATTTATCCAATATTTTTAAGAAGGATATTTTTTCAATTTGGTTCACCCGTTGTATTACTTTGATTAAATTCATATATACTCTTCCTGAAAATTGATTTATTGGTTGTTTTTTTCAAGGTACAACAAGTTAATACCTAGTTTCTCGATATTTCCACATTGTCTTAAATGACGGCAACGTAGTTTCAGTTCAGTTATATAAAGTATAGCCTGATATCATTCGTTTTCGACGGGATAACAAGAAAACATGATATCATTACTTGATTCAACCTCGAACCATTCTGGTCTGCAAAAACACATTGACGGTGGTTATTTCCACCTGAACTCCCGCTAGCACCATAGCCGTCAAGCTAAGAGGCTAACTGGTTGAGATCAAAGTAAAAATGGCACG
>CAZTTV010000096.1:0-2286 GCA_964616385.1 uncultured Candidatus Saccharibacteria bacterium
GACCATCACTGGTTTAGTCAATTATACCCATTTTATGTATTTGCAAGTATGTTAGTGTCAGCAATTACCGTAATTGCATTGGTGTCAATGTATTTAAAATCAAGAGGTTTTTTACCACATGTAAACGATAGCCATATACACGACTTAGGAAAGTATATGTTCGGGTTTAGTATATTTTGGACCTATTTATGGTTTGACCAATTTATGTTGCAATGGTATGCAAATATCCCAGAAGAAGTCGTTTATTTTATACCAAGATTACTGGGAAGTTACCAACCATTGTTTATAGGGATGTTGGTTATGAACTTTGTATTTCCAGTATTGATACTAATGAATAAAGATTATAAAAATAAAGCTTGGTTTTTAGGACTTGCCGGATTGGTAATTTTGATAGGACATTATATTGATGTATTTGTGATGATTGCTCCCGGTACAGTTGGAAATGAATTGCATTTTGGAATTCCTGAAATAAGCGCAGTACTTTTCTTTTTAGGTTTGTTTATTTTTGTATCGTTTAGAGCATTGACAAAAGCCCCGTTACATGCTAAAGGCAATCCGTTTATGAAAGAAAGCGAAGTTTACCATTACTAAAATTATCAACTATACTATATGAAGGCACTATTTTTTATTCTAATTTTTGTAGTCATTGCAGTTGCCTGTTGGCAATTTGTAAAATTGTTAGGTTTGACCAAAGGAGATCAAATTACTACAGAAAAAGAAAATAATATCAACGGATGGTTGATGCTCGGTTTATTAGGGTTTATTTATGGTTTAATGATTTATAGCATGTATGGTGCTAAGGACATGTTATTACCTCAATTGTCTGCTTCAAAAGAAGGAGAGCATATTGATTTATTGTTTAAAATGACAATGACATTGGTTTTAGTAGTTCAATTTGCCATGCAATTCTTTATTTTTTATTTCACGTTCAGATATAGAGGTATAAAAGGAAGGAAAGCTTTTTTCTTTGCCGATAGTCATAAATTAGAAATGATATGGACAATTACACCAGCCATTGTATTAGCAGGTTTAATTATTTATGGATTATGGACTTGGAATGAAGTAATGGATACATCTGATGCAGAGAATCCTTTAGTAGTCGAGTTATATGCTAAACAGTTTCAATGGGAGGCACGATATGCAGGTGAGGATAATGAATTGGGAAATGCCAATGTACGTTTTATAGAAGGAACAAATACGATGGGTATTGATTTTTCAGACAAAAATGCAACGGATGATATTCCTTTAATGGTAGAAGAAGGCAAGTTTGTAAAAGAATTACATATACCAAAAGGAAGAAAGGTGGTTTTTAAATTACGCTCTCAAGATGTATTGCACTCTGCATTTATGCCTCATTTTAGAGCACAGATGAACTGTGTACCTGGTATGGTAACTCAAATAGCTTTTACGCCATCAGTTACAACTGCCGAAATGAGATTGAATGAAGATACACAGGCTAAGTTTGAACATATTAATGAGTTAAGAAAAGAAAAAGGAGAGGAAGCTGTTGAGTTCGATTACTTATTATTATGTAATAAAATATGTGGTTCATCACACTATAATATGCAATTAAAAATAGTGGTTGATGAAGAAGTTGACTTTAATAAGTGGTTGGCCGGTCAAAAAACATTTGCACAATTAAACTAAAAATCAAAAAATAATTTACGATATGTCAGATCATCATCATAAAGAAACTTATGTAACCAAGTATATCTTTAGTCAAGATCATAAAATGATTGCGAAGCAATACTTAATTACAGGTATTATAATGGGAGTTATTGGTGTGTTTATGTCTATGCTATTTCGTTTACAATTAGCATATCCAGAACAATCTTTCAGTATCATTGAAGCCTTTTTAGGAAGAGCAGGAGAAGGTGGTGTAATGACACCGGACATGTATTTATCTTTAGTTACTATTCATGGAACTATTATGGTATTTTTTGTATTGACTGCCGGTTTGAGTGGTACATTTAGTAACCTACTAATTCCATTACAGATTGGTGCCAGAGATATGGCGTCAGGTTTCTTAAATATGATTTCATATTGGTTGTTTTTCCTATCAAGTGTAATTATGGTAATTTCCCTATTTGTTGAGACAGGACCAGCTTCAGCTGGTTGGACAATTTATCCACCCTTAAGTGCATTGCCACAGGCAATGTCAGGTTCTGGTTTAGGAATGACACTATGGTTAATTTCAATGGCTATTTTTATTGCCTCTTCACTAATGGGAGCATTAAATTATATAGTTACCGTTTTAAATTTAAGAACACTAGGAATGAAAATGAC
>CAZTTV010000097.1:0-2269 GCA_964616385.1 uncultured Candidatus Saccharibacteria bacterium
GGGACACGCAACTCATCGGCGATTTTTCTTGTTTTTCCACGTTTTATCTCCGTTTGTAAAGTCAGCAGCCAGATTCACGGCGCGCCCCTGAGCTATATCGTTAGCCAACCACAAAAAAAATCATCCAAACCTGGTTTAGAATATGAATAAAAAGGAAACTCTTGATTTCAAAATATGGTCAACAAGCATAACCAGATTTAATGCTGCGAAAAGAGTAGCTAGTTGGAAACATTGTATAAGGTGGTCATTACTAGCCTCTTCAATTTACCTTACGACATTATCAATATTAATATATGCAGGAAAAATTGCAGCGGCTAATAGTGAGGCCAGCCAATTCGCTGTTATCTTCCTGTCAATATTAACTATGTGCCTGAGTCTCACCGTCAACCTAAATCAGCTAGAAATCAGAGCATTCCAATATCACGAATGTGGAAGAAAAATAAGACGACTCCTTAGTAAATTATCAGGTGATATTACTAATGATGAAATAGATTCTCTTTACAAAAAATACGATGACATCCTAGATAAATACGAAAATCATATGTCAATTGACTATTATCAGTTTGCACTTCACAACTATAAGCAATTTACTGAAGAGCAGAATGACAAAATTCCAACTTGGCATTTGATGTATTTGTGGATGCCTATAGCACGTTATTTCCCAATATTATTCATTTATTCAATTACGGTTATTGTGCCAATAAAAGTAATTTTAAAAATAGTGACATTCTCGTAACCATGGCAAATTCATACAAAATATTTAAAGCTCATTTTAGACTAAAGGTATTAAATGAAGCCTATACTGAAAAAATTTCTAAAAAAGCTACTCGTGGAATAGATAGAATTGGAATTAAAAAATTTAATGAAATTAAAAAGGAACAACTAAAAGTTGTTTTCAAGAAATGCAACTCTGGAACCTACAGATTTTCTCCCTATGTTGAGAAATTACAAAGCAAAGGCAGGAGTAAAAACCCAAGACTAATATCAGTTTCCACAATAAGAGATCGGATCGTCCTATATACATTAAAAGAAATTTTGCATTTAATTTTCCCAGAGTGTGTCTATAGAAAATTGCCAAACAACTATATCAGGGAAATAAAAGAGTTCTATGAAGCGAACCCATCAGAACACTTATGTTATTTTAAAACGGATATAAAAGCATTCTATGACAATATTGACCATAATATATTGTTAGATATTATAAAAAAACGTACAAAGTCAGCCAACCTAATAAAGCTTATCGAATCTTGCCTCAAGACCCCTACAGTACCTATTAATTATAAGAAGAAAGAAAAGGCTAAATACAAAAGAGAATATGGTGTTCCGCAGGGGTTATCCATATCAAACATTCTAGCGAATATATACCTCAGAGAAGTTGATCTAAAGCTAAAAGCTCTTGGCAAGAAGTATGTACGATATGTTGATGATATATTAATATTCATAGATGACGGTGACAAGTCAGATATAGAAGAAGAGGTTAAAACAATATTATTGGCATATCATCTTTCATTAAATAAAAGTAAAACTGAATGCAAATTAAGCGACTATGGTTTTGAATATTTAGGATACCTTATCTCAAGATCTAAAATAAGCATAAAACAAGCAAATACAGAACGTTTCATCACATCTATTGCAGCAAAGTTTTCATCATATTCACACAACACAGAGGATAGAATCAAAAAATTTCCTTGGCTGACTGAAGACATTCAAAAAACTGTTTTTATAGAAGATTTAAATGAAAAAATAACAGGATCCCTTAGTGAAAATAGGCGTTACGGTTGGCTTTTTTATTTTCTTGAAATTACTGACACCTCACTCCTGTATAAACTTGATGGAATCATACTTAATTTCTTTAAAAGGTTAAAAGAATTTGAAGGTAAGCCCCCAATAGAACTAAAGAAATTATCAAAGGCTTATTACAAAGTTAAATATAACATCCATAGTAGATATATTCACAATTATGGGCAATACGAAACACTTTCTGAAAAAATGGATTATCTGGCAAATAGAGGCTACATAAACCCTACAATGCTCTACAAGGAAGAAGATATCGATATAATATTCAATAGAATTAAAAGAAAACGTTTGACAGATTTAGAACTTGATATAGGTATAACATCTTAGGGGTCGCCTCCTCATTTACTTGAGAGGCTGCTAACATCTTGATTAGTGGTATTTGTAATCGCAACTTTATATAAGGCTTACGATCTCCAACGCTTCGGGTGTCGGAGAGGTTTTTACTTTATTCTTGAGGCGACTCCTATTTTTT
>CAZTTV010000098.1:0-2245 GCA_964616385.1 uncultured Candidatus Saccharibacteria bacterium
ACACCTCTTTTATTTAAAAATTAGATGTGTGCAAAACTGGGGGAAGTTCCCGACAGGTTTAAAAGTCCCTCTGGATGAGTTTGTTAGCATTTTAGTGCTATGTATTCTCAAAATATTCGTCACATTCTTTAATTATAAATTCAGGTATTACTTCGTATTTGCACGGATTAAGTTGACAGATATATTCATTTTCAATATGAAATGTTTCATTGATATATTTTTTTACAACATTATTATCATGCTTGTCGTTTATGATTCGAAATATCTGTAATTTTTCATAATCATTACGACACTGCTTATAGACTCCAATCATTTCTTCATTGTTAGTTAGTTTATTTAAAATAGTGTTGTAATCGAAATCAGAAATTCTAGCCTTAATTTTCTCTGATGCCTGTTGAATATCTTCTTCATTCATATCAACTTGTTCTTCGCCTCTTCTATCAATTGGTTGATTGCGCTTATGAAGAAGGTTAGATATTAATTGATACTCATTACCTTTATCATTTATCGTTTCATAATATCGGCGGAGATAAACTAACTTTATTATGCTTTCTTCATGGGTTGATACATTCTCATTACAAACCTGAGAAAATGTTAAAACATCTGCTTTTTCAATGGGTACTTCAGATATAACTCCATTTCTTGCTTTTAAAAATGAAGCCTTTGGAATGGGGTTAAACGTGTGAGGGAGATTTTTAATCATGTCAATTATTGGCTCTAGATCATGCGTTAGCATTAACACGGTTTTACCTCTTAGTGACTTTTTTCCACGAAAGAGCATTTCAATTATTGCGAACTTTTTATTCTTGTCGAAGGATGATATTGGGTCATCTAGTATTATAAAGTCTGGATTTTTTGATAGACATTCATACATAAAAAGCACCAGTGAGAATGCGTTTTTTTCTCCATAACTGAGGTGCTGATCTCCACTTAATACGGACGCTGACATGTCATTGTGGAGTAGCTTCATTTTATACTCTTCTTCATTAGCCTCAATATTTATACTATATTTGTACCCTGCGTATCTCAAGAAATTATTTATTTCAGTCTTATAATTTTCTATCGTTATACGAATTCCTTCTTTTTGCTTGTTAACCTCGCCTTGTAGCTTCCCTGCCTGATTTAGGACAGCATCTAGTGATTTGTTAAGAACTCCAACCACTCTATTAGTTTCATCAGATTTTAGAAATGGCAAAAGATCCAGGTTGATTTTTAATAATTCTATTTTATCGATGACTTTTTCTGCCTCTTCAAAAGTAAAAAACGTCATATTTTTTAAAGATGTTAATTTACCTTTCAAAAGATCGATTTGTTCTTTTACTTGTTTTAGGTATGCGATTTCTTCTTTAGATAAGCCGATTTTGTTTTTTGTAATATTGAAAATATTATTTCTTGCTTCATCAGAGAAGTATTTTTCTAGCCTCTCGACAACCCCTAAAACTTTGATTAAATGTTCGATTGATTTGGCATCATATTCATTGCTGACAAGTTTTATTTTTTCTTTATTTTCTGTAGTTGAAGAAGTGCAATACGGACAGTTATCAGAAATATCAATGAAAGAATTTCCCATCACTTGCCATTTTATCCACTTGGTATTCTGATCGCTTTTCAAGTATTTAGAGTATGATTCAAGGCCATCTGGTATGTTCTCTATCTTATTACCTTTCCCTAAGCCTTTCCCAATACTACCAGCAGCAGAATATCCCGTTTTTGATTTTCCAAAGCATCCACTTAACTCTGTTAAATCATTAATTATTTCATCTAGTTCCTTGTTTTTTGAGAATGCATCTTTTATATCAGATGTAATTTTCTCAATTTCTTTAATTTTTTTATTGTACTCTTCATTTTTAATAAATATTTCAAAGCTATTCTGTATTAACTCATCCTGCTTGAAAATAAACTGATTGATATATGTGTCATTAAATATAGAAACTGATGATATTCCTTCAGCACCTACTATTTCGGGGGTTATATGATCAGGATTATTCTCTACATATTTAAAAGGGAGTAGTTCACTTAGGCGACTGGAGTCAATAACGCTTAACTCTATTGCTTTTGCAATTGTACTTTTTCCAGATCCGTTTACTCCGTATTTGATGTTGAGAACATCATCATAAATAGATATGGTTGCTTCATCTATACTATTACAGTTATTTATTTTTAATTCCACAGTGCTACGATATCCTTTATTGATGCTAACGCCCTCATCAGGGGCTTTCAGAAGGGGCGCGATTTTTGCGTTCTT
>CAZTTV010000099.1:0-2125 GCA_964616385.1 uncultured Candidatus Saccharibacteria bacterium
CTACTGCAATTTATACGTAACGCAGAAAAAGATAGCTTTGAGTATGTCTTGGTAAATTTTATTCAAAAAGGACAAAAAACTTTTGAATTTATGGAGGTTGCGAAGAGTAAGAATGTTAATTTTAGATTGTTGAAACAAAAGCTGTGGCTTGATCCAACTCTTTTTGTTCAGGCTATACGAATATATCGTGAATATGAATGCAACATAATTCAGTCGCATGGGTATAAAGGGCATATCATAGCATATGTTTTATCCAGATTTTTTGGAGCAACATGGGTTGGTATGGTTCATGGATGGACGAATGAGAATATAAAAATAAGGATATATAATCTACTCGAAAAATGGTTGCTTCGTTTTCCTGACAAGGTGATAACGGTGTCTCCTGTATTGCAGGATACGGTATCTATATTAAGAAAAGGAAAAAGCACCGAGTTAATATTGAACGCAATAGACAGTTCAGAAATACCATTTGATGAAACGTTGCCGGACCTTCGAGAATATTACAATATAGGTTGTGATGAGATTGTTATTGGTGTTTTTGGCCGTTTTAGTCCAGAAAAAGGGCACAAAATATATATACGTGCTCTTGAACAGGTAGTTCAACTTCACCCTAAAATTAAAACTTTTTTTGTCGGTGAAGGAGCAGAAATGCAGAATTTGAAAGATTTGGCAATGAAATGTGGTGTTAAAGATAAGGTCATGTTTTGCGGACACCAAATGTATGTTGGAAATTACTATAGAGCCGTTGATCTTGTTGTTTTGCCGTCGTTAAGTGAAGGGCTGCCAAATGTGGTTCTTGAAGCTATGGCTATGGAGAAAGCTGTATTATCTACCAATGTTGGCGGTGTTAGTGAAATTATTTCACATAATGATACGGGCTGGCTTGTAGAGGCAGATAATCCTATTTCACTTGCCAAGATGTTGATTAGTATTTTAGATAAGAAAAATTTAATAGAACAGATTGCAAGAAATGGAAACAAATCACTCTATCCAAAATTTTCACCGGTGATAAGAGCGACTAAAATAATTGATGTTTATAATAGTATGCTTGGCAATAAAAAATATACTTAAATTTAGAGTTTGCTCGTGAATATATTTAGCAATTATAGTAAGAAGGTGATGATTCGATTGTCTACGCAATCATTTGTTCATCGGATTCTTTTGCCCTTTGGGTATGATTTAAAACCGGACCGGTGGATTTTTATTATTGGATGTTATAACTCAGGAACAACATTGCTTGCGAGTATATTGCGACAACATCCTCTAATGGGAGGGTTGGCGAATGAAGGCGCTTTTCTTACAGATGAATTACCTTACCCGGAAAAATTTGGTTGGCCTAGAATGTGGATAAAGTGCATTAACAAAATAAAGTTTGATATGAGTGTTGATTACACTAAAAAGGCATCGATTATAAAAAAAAACTGGTCAGTATGGTATCCAAAGGATAAGCAGAACCTTATCGAAAAGAGTATATCAAATGCGACACGTATAAATTTCTTGAATAAATATTTTGAAAATGCATATTTTATTTATATTGTTCGTGATGGGTATGCAGTTGCAACAGGGATTCAGAGAAAGGCAAATTTGAAGCGGTGGGGAAATGTTTATAAAAATTCTGAATATCCAATCAATATGTGTGCAGAACAATGGAAGAGTACTGATGATTGTGTAATGAACCAACTAAATGTAGATAAAGATATAAAGATGTTTACGCTAAAATATGAGGATTTTACAGACCAACCAAAGGTATACTTAGATAAAATCACCGAGTTTCTGGAACTTCCGAAAATTGATGAAAGAATATTGAACTCTCGATGGAATATTCATGACATGAAGTCAACAATATCAAATATGAATCCGAGTAGTTTCAAGCATCTCAGTAGAGAAAGCCTTGATATTATAGAACAGGTTGCTGGAAACGTGCTGGATAAGTATGGATATACACGTCCTGATATTAATCTTTAACTAGCAATAATCATTGAAAACTAACATGAAAAAAAAATTACGCCTTCTTGAAGTTATCTATTCCTATGATGTTGGGGGATCGGAACGGCTAGCTTCTATCATCGCGCAAACTGCCAAAAAACGCGGGTATCAAGTTGCTGTATGCGCATTGAAAGGGAGC
>CAZTTV010000100.1:0-2084 GCA_964616385.1 uncultured Candidatus Saccharibacteria bacterium
AGTTATCATTCCATTACCTAAAGTGGCTACCACCAAAGTCAGGCGAATCGACAGAATCACCTCCATAATCTATACTACAAATCATCTTTCTTGTTATGTACGTATATATCACTTACTTATCTGATATTTGATTTCCAATCAATGTTAATATGTGAATGGATGCATGCATAATTGATGCAAGTTGATCTTGTACATTTTGTACACCCAAATCTTGACACGTTATATTATTGGGGGCACTCTTTCCCATTGGGAAATCTATTTTTGTCGGTTTTGGACTCTGATTAATCAAATTTACAGATGACCACGACCTAGGAGAAATCATTATTGGCTTAAAATTCATATAGGTACCGCTTGCAAGACATGTCCGTGCACCAGAATTTTGTATTGTATTTGACTTTATTGTTATATTTTTACCGTCATAAACAGCAATCGCTGATTGTGTATTTTTAATTATGTTATTTTGTATAGTTAAGTTTCTTGCATCACTATTTCCATACCAAAGATTTCCTCCTACATACACACCGACACCACAAAACTTTCCATTGCCACAATCAATTACATTATTCCTGAAGAATGTATCTGTATAGTCGCCATATGATGCGTTTTGTTGAGACCATTTATGAAAGTGTACAGATACAAAGCTCCCACCTTTTTCTGTTGTGTTTTTAAAAGTATTATTCTCTACAATTGTGTTAACTGCTCTTCCAAACACAAGATTTATATCGGTATTGTTTATAAATGTATTGCCTCTTATAAATCCATTATCAAGCTTCCATACTGTGAGACCATCCGCCCACTTCTTCATTTCATGGTACCCGTTGTTTGCAAAAATGTTGTTTTCGATGATCACCCCATTTGCACTAAGAGCCATCGCTGTACCTGTATGAGTATTTTTAAATACTGAATTAGATATCCTACCCGAATCTGAAACTTTTACTAAAAATAGCTTATCCCTATTATCAATACGAGGCATCTTAGACACTATATTCCTATTATCCTTATTACCATCAAAAATTATATGGTCAATAAATAACTTGTTCTGTGATGTAAAATAATAACCCCTGTTATCTTCGCTGTTCGTTTTACTTTTCACTGCCTGCTTTTTTGGATGAGTTACAAATTGTGCACATGTGTTATCGTTTAAAGTACACTGTGGAGAACTAGTTGTTTTCCCAAGAGTTCTTATAGAGATCTTATCAACTTTAGGTGCAAAAAACTGTGTCTTAATCCAGTACTTACCAACAGGAATTTCCACCGTCTTACCAGAAGCATTGATTATGCATTTCTTTAGCAATGGAGCAGCATCAATATTTGAATTATTTTTTGCTATTGCTAATGCATCACATAAATACGAACCTTTAGTAAGAACAGCAGGTGCTATTGTACATGATGTATACTGATAGTCGCCACTCAATGTACCATTGTTACATTTTTTCACTTGTGTTCTACATATTTGCCCAAATGGCACAGAGGGCTTTTCATATGCGGTTATAGAGGATCCAGATTTAATGCTATTACCTTCAAATGTACAATGATTAGAGCTGGGAATATATTTATACTTATTACATATATCAGAAAATTCTTTACTCGAAACAAGTACGTCTAATAATCTTTGTCTTGACATTCCTTTTTCACCTAAGTGCTTTAAGTACGTATTTAGACCACGATAGTCTGGGTCTCGCAACAGAATTGCTCGGTAGGCTTTCTTTATATAATCTTTATCTGTTTTATACTTATTAAAGATATGCTGAGCATCTTTTATCATTGCCTTATTTAAGGTCTGGCATGTACTATATTTAGGATTATTCCATTTAGTAAGTTGTGTAGGAGTAATTTCCGTATCGAATACACCTTTAAACATCTTCGATATATACGTATCCGTGTTGAATGCTGTTGCTGGAGTATATTTATTTGGAGAAATTTTTGAAACTATTTTTGAAACTATTTTTGAAACTACATTAGTAAATGTAGTTACTGCTGTTTTTTCTTTTTCATCACATACAGCCTTCGTATAATCCGTATTCCCATTAAATTGCCCACTCAAGCAAGTTCTTATAACTGAGTTAGAAGTACATTCTCCATTC
>CAZTTV010000101.1:0-2078 GCA_964616385.1 uncultured Candidatus Saccharibacteria bacterium
TATGAGTCCTAAAGATTCTTTAAAAGAATCGAAAGTTTTAGATACTATCATATTTTTTAAAGATATTTTAGAAGAAAAAAAAGATAGCATTGCTAAACTTAGTAAAGAGGATAGGGAAATAATGGAAGCCATAAAGGATATGAAACTGCATATGCAAGTAGATGAAGAAAAAGGTAAAATGTTACTAGACTTTAATTCAGATTTTAATGATATTTCTGAATTAAAAAATATGGAGCAAAAAATTGCAAAAGCACAATCTTTAAAAGAGAAAAAGGACAAAAGTGCTCCTACCCAAGCAGATGTTTCTTATTTATTTAATGGCAAAACTTTTAGAAGAAAAGTCACCCCCAAAGATTTATCAGAAGAAGAGCTTACTAAAATTAAAGAAGCTTCTTCATTTTTAGAAGGTGGATTGTATAAAATTATTTATCATTTTGAAAAAAAAATTCAAGGTGTTTCTTTTAAAGGTGCTCAAATTAGTGATGATAAAAAAACGGTTACTATAGAAGTTCCTATGGATTCTATTATTAAAAATCCGAAATTGTTGGATTTTGAGGTGAAATTAAAATAAAATCCCCTCTGCCTTTGGCATCTCCCCAAAGGGGAGAATTTAGAGGTTGAAAAAGGAGAGGGAGTCTATTCTAATTATAATCACTCCCTAAAAAAATAATTCGTGAATTCGTGGCAAAAGAAAAAAAAATACAGCTTCAAGATCTAGGCACTAAAGACTATAAAGAAACACTGGATTATCAAAAGAAGTTATTTGATGCCACCATCTCACTTAAGAAAAAGAACAGAGATGAAGGTTTACATTTGGAAACAACAAATTACTTTTTATTTGTAGAACATCCTCATGTATATACATTGGGTAAGAGTGGCGATTTAAACAATCTATTACTTTCTGAAAAACAACTTGCCGAAAAAGGAATTGCTTATCATAAAGTAGATCGTGGCGGTGATATTACCTATCATGGTTTTGGGCAAATAGTTGGTTACCCTATTTTAGACTTAGATAATTTCTTTACTGATATTCATAAATACTTACGTTTGCTAGAAGAGACTATGATATTAGTCTTAGCCGAATATGGTATTAAAGGTGAACGAAGCAAAGGCGAAACCGGTGTTTGGTTAGATGTAGGCACACCATTTGCGCGTAAAATATGTGCGTTGGGTGTTCGTAGTAGCCGCTGGGTTACTATGCATGGTTTTGCGCTGAATGTAAACACTAACTTGGGTTATTTTGACCATATTATTCCATGTGGAATTCGTGGGAAGGCGGTTACTTCTATGGAGGTTGAATTGGGTGAAAAAATTGATGTTCAAGAAGTGAAGGAGAGAATTTTAAAATATTTTGTGGAGCTTTTTGAGGTAAATCCCATCCCAACCCTTCCCAAAGGGAAGGGCTAAATTCTATTTGGAATTTCACTATAGACCTGAGGGGTCAATTAATATTTTATTTTGCTACTCTACATAAAATCACTCGAAGTGACTAACCTAGCACTAATTGTCAATTCGAGTGCCGACTGTAAGGAGGTGTATCGAGAATAATTATTAATTAAATTTTACTTATCAATTCTCCTCATTAAAATATACTTTATAAAACTTCATTTTTCTTTCTTCGTCATAACCTCTTTCTAAATATTCTTCTGCAGCATCGGGTGCATCAATGTCTAATTTTATTTGAATATTTGTATCTAATTGTATTTCTGTCTTTATTTTTTTCTTTTCTTTTTTTACAACAGCATCAGAAATTTGAAACTGGTTACGGACCAATACTTGATTTATATCCTCAAATTGTTTTTTATAGGTATCGAATAATTCCTTATGATCTTCTTCTTCAAAAATAGTATCTTTAAAATCATGGATATTAACCGTTTCATTTTCCTTAAAATAATCAATCGCTTTTGCTAAAAACTGATTTTGCTGCTGGTTTCCAAATTCCTGTTTTATGATTTCTTCAGAAAAGTCTTTACACATTTCCATATACACCTGTGTATGTCTATTATTGTCATCTGCATGTTTTATATTTAAAAAGTGATTGATCCAATACTGTGCATCATAATTATTATTATCTACAC
>CAZTTV010000102.1:0-2061 GCA_964616385.1 uncultured Candidatus Saccharibacteria bacterium
GGAACCCCATTGAAGCCTGTACCCTGATTGTAATTTATAAACGAATTCAAGTTTTCTTAATATAAAACCAAAAACATATATTAGGCTACTCAAGCTAATGCTTATTAAAATGGGATACCATGCCAATTCAGGTTTAAAGATCACCGAATATATACCAATGAAAATGCTGGTAACAGCACCAACAATCATACTTGTATTTGACCAAAATGTTGAAGGATGACTCTTAAGAAATAAAATACCAAAAATAAGAGGGAAAAAAGAAAGTTGAGCAGCATAGAAAGCCAAAAGAACATTTATAAATAATTCACCACCATTAGGTATTTCTTTATCAAAAATTACAAAAAATATAACACCAGCAAGAATTGCAATTAGACCAAATAATCTTCCAGAATTTATAATGTTTCTGTAATTTGATTTTATTTCATTGTCATTTTTAGAATCAAGTAACTTTCGTGTTTTGCCATAAGTGTCATAAACAAAAGTAAAAATAATGCCAATTATAAAGGAATCAATAGTTGAGAGCATGATAGCAATCACGCTTACTATAAATGTATATCCAAAAAATTCTTGAAGTATATTGCCAGAATTGATAAGCCTCTTTGGAATATCTATAAGTAAATCTTGAAAACTAAAGTGAGGGAGTGCTGCAATAGTAATAGCACCGAAAAATATAAAAATCACCCATGTGAAAGGAGATTCAATTGCATAGGTAAGAAGCCCTTTCTTTATGTTTCTATACATACTCTCTTTACCCATCATAGAATCTTGTTTGACAGACAAAAGTCTTTGCCAATTACTTAAATCGACAAACTGAAAACAAAGAGGTAAAATAATCAAGGAAAGGAGCCCGGGTATTCCAAAGCCTTTAATATTAAAAAAGTTTGGTAAAGAAAAGTTAAAATCTTCATTTATAAATCCCCAGATTATTGCTATTAAAACAGAAACAAAGATTATGCCTATTAAAATATTTAAAATTTTATTAATTGACTTATTTGCTTTTGAGACTTGTTCGCTAAATTTTATAAAATGAAACTTACGAAAGAGCAAAATAAGTGGAATATAAAGAATCAGTAATAAAAACCCCCATGCAATTGGCCCCGAAATAATATTAGTATTTGAGATTATCAGAAATATGAAATAAAGTAATAACCCAAATACTCCAATATATGACATTATCAGTTGAAGTTGATCAGTACGTATCGAACTTATTTGTCCCCCATAAGCAATATAACCGTAAACAAAAAGTAATGCAAAAAGAATTATAAGATAAAATAGATTTCTGTTATCAACTACTGATAACAATACTTTTGAACCAAAATATGTTTCTGAAATGGCAAACCCCAGAAATGCAACTATAGTAATCAATGATGCTATAACTCGTACACTTACACCATATTGTTCTCCTAAAAAGCCATGAAGTGTCAAGTCCTTTCCTATAAAATGCTTGTATCTATTGAATAATAAATAAAAAATAAAAATACCGAGTCCCCAACAAACAGTGTTAACCAGAGGTATAAAATAGAAACCGGAGGCCCCCCAAAGTAAAAATGGATAAATTGTACTCACTTGAAAAGCATATGCAACTGATGAGCTTGAAAAAGCAGTTACTCCTACTTTCTTGTATGCAACAAAAAAATCATCAGGATGCTTTATGTCTTTTTGCTTAACAGAGAATGCTCCTATTACATATATTAGTAGGGGTATTAATATTACAAGAACTCCTGTCATAATAAATTAATTATATTTTAAATCAACTTACATTGTCCAAAATTAGTATTTTTTAATAAAACTATCATTGTATTCGTTTATTAGCCTTGCCGATAACGTTTGCAGCTATGCACCGTAGCCGCTTTTTAACGTATTTTTCTTATTGTTTTCATCGCTGTAATTTACTACTATTTTCTTTACAAGACGTAAACACGGCTATGGTGTATAGGTTGCTGTTGTACCCTGTTCTTTCTTGTTGTTGTCTCAGATAAAAAACCCGACTAAGTGATAACGACCGTCTCGCCACGCCGTTCCATAGAACGCCTGCCAGGTTCCGGGCTCCTGTGGCAACCT
>CAZTTV010000103.1:0-1943 GCA_964616385.1 uncultured Candidatus Saccharibacteria bacterium
ACAAATGGTGGCACAATCTTTGGTCTTTTTGCTTTGCTAGTGTTTGGATACCAAAAATCAAATACTGTCTTAGGTCTAAAGCGTTCATAAAAATTGCTTATATCCATTCCATAAGGGAAATGATTAGCTGCAGCATCCATAAAACTACTTAAAGAAGTTTTGTTTTTTTCAAGAATTGAAAGTGTAATATATACAAAGTTTATTAAAGCAGAACTCGTACGAACTCTTTCTATTCTATCTTTTAAAAGACGATCAAAGGTTGTAAGATTGTGGTTTTTCTTGATTTGTTTAAATATTTTTTCTGCTTCTTCGTACTCTCTTTCCTCTGCAGATAATACATAACTATTCCATTCAGGGATATCTTTCTCCTCATCAGATTGACGAAGCGTAAGAAAAATATCTAATGTATCCATGTTTATCCCAGGAGTAAGATTGTTAAAATCTTCAAACCTCTCAATTTCATAATCAATTCTTTCTTGCTTCCACCCCAAGCGACCTAACTCTTCCTTGAATGATTTGACCAGACTCTCATTCTCCAATGTAAGAAATGAACGAATCGATTTTTCTTCTAGTATTAGATACAGATTTGGGAACTTTTGCCTAAGCACCAGTAGTTTGGCTAGAAAAGCAATGTTGCCCAATACTGGTTGTAGTTTTCTTGTGCGAGCTAATACAACTTGTGTGGTAAGTGAGTTTACGAACTGTTTTATTTCACGAGGATTATCTTTTAGGGATGAATAAATGACTCCCTCAAGCTCAACATTATCTTTGTATTCATCTACTTCAGTCTCATTAAGCAAATCACGAATGTAGCTAAATAGATCTATGTCTATAAACTTCGGAATCCTAATACTCAAGTTAAAGAACTTCCTAAAAAACTCATCAGCATTGAAATCATCACCATGTAACGCACTAAGTCTCGCTCTAAGTGATTCGTAGTCACATGGTATTAAAAACACAACTTTATACTCTCCAGAGTCATTCGTTAAGAATGTTTTAATATCTGACAATACATTTATAACCTTAGAATCCTCAACTCTATCCAAGTTATCTGCAGTTATAAATAGTGTTTTATTATATAACTCAGGTTCTTTAAAGGAGTCGTGGAACTTCTTTTCAAATCCTTCTGCAGAATCTTCCCTTACGTCTTTTACAGAGCCATTTACAACATCAAAGCCTCGTAAAATAAAGCTTATCACTGTTCCCAGTAAACCAAGCTGAAACAAAGAATAAAATAGTAGTTTTAGATTAGCTCCTTGATTTATTGGTAACACTACCCATATAAATAAGAAAACAATAACTGCACCGATAGAAAGTTTTATTATTGGGTGTTCTGAAACACGCTTTACAAAATCTAAAAGTTCAACTTCCTCAGGAGTTGATAGTGATTGATTCAATTTTTTTTCAAACTCTAAACGTCCATCAAAAATCTGACGGTCTAGCTCAATTAGAAATTGTCTTCTGAGTGAGTCTTGTTCGTATTTCCATACATCAAAGTACAATGTTTTGCGCCCTGTTTCTTTTACCATCTTTTCGACAGACTTTGCTATCGTAGTTTTGCCTGTACCCCAGCTACCATATAGACCAATGGTAAGGGGTGGCTCTGTATTATCAACAAGTTTAAATATAGTTTGAGTAATATTTTTGTGTCCAAAGCGAATATCCTCTTTCCTGTCTGGTTCAATTGGTTTGTCGGGAAGCAATTTAAAGCCAGGATTATCAATCTTATCCTCTTTTGATTTAAAAACTTTCATTATTTTTTCCGTAATTTTTTCCATTTTATGTTTTTTCTTCATTTTCTACAACCTTAATCTCCTCCTCCGTTAGGTCATAAAGTTTATACACCATCTGGTCAATTTGTTTTTCTAATTCTTTTTGCTTTACCGGAGGATTTTTGGGATCGTAATTTTCGCGGGAAGTTATTTCTAAAATTTTATCAACGA
>CAZTTV010000104.1:0-1935 GCA_964616385.1 uncultured Candidatus Saccharibacteria bacterium
TGTCAATTTAACACAAAAAATTGAAGGTGATTTCCTTTTTGTAACTCAAAAAAGAGACGCTATTCTAATGACTTCTTATCGTAAATCGAAAGAGGGGACTTTTGCGCTTTACGAATTCAATTCTAAATATAAGAAACTTGGAAAACTTATTTATAAAAACAACGATTTTAATTTAGTAGATGCTATTGTAGTTAAGAAAAATAAAAGACCAAGAAATTTACCCAGTGAAGTAAATCTTAAGTCAAAAACTGGATTGATTATTTGTCAGAATATCAATTTTTTAGATTCACCAGAAAAAAATTCAAAAGCGGTTGAAATAGAAGCTTTAGGATTAGAGGCATCACTTGGAAAAGTGACAGTTGAAAAAGATGGCTCTTTCTATTTAAAAGTTTTAGCTAACACCCCTTTCCGGATTCAAACAATTGATGATAAAGGACATGTTGTAGGTGGCCCAAGTAGTTGGCTTTATTTACGCCCAAGTGAAAGAAGGGGCTGTATTGGGTGTCATGAAGATAGAGAACAGGTTCCCGAAAATAGGCAACCATTATCTGTTAGAAAAGCACCAATAATACTACCCGAACAAATAAAAGAAATAAGTAAAAAATGATTCATTAAATATGATATGAAGGCTTCAAAATTTTTATTGATTATAGGCTTATTCCTTGTTTTAGGATTGATTATATATTTTCCAGGGCGCACTTTAGCCAGAGAACATGTAAATTATGAAACGGCTGTTGAAGACCATCCGCTATCTTGCATTTCTTGCCATTATTATACTCAACGAACCGGATTTATTTCTAAACTTATTAACGAAGATTATTTATCTCC
Source organism: uncultured Candidatus Saccharibacteria bacterium (assembly GCA_964616385.1). GTDB lineage: Bacteria > Patescibacteriota > Minisyncoccia > Phycocordibacterales > CAZTTV01 > CAZTTV01. Next base: position 829 of record CAZTTV010000104.1, read on the forward strand.
TTTTAATTTAACTGTTTCTAAAGATGGAAATCGTTTATATGTCATAGCACAAGACGCTAACGAATTACTTGTGATTGATACTGATAAAAAAAATGTGCTGCATAAAATAAAAGTGGGTAATCATCCGCATAGTGTTATAATTAACAATAATGGCGAAATTGCCTTTGTAAGCAATCAATGGTCAGATAATATATCAGTTATAGATTTGGCGACTTATAAAGTTATTGACCATCTAAAAACAGGGAATGGTCCAGCTGGTCTTGCCCTTAGCGCTGATGAAAAATATTTGTACATCGTAAATGCTTTTGGTTCAAACTTGTCTGTAATCAATCTTAAAACTAAAAAAGAAATAAAAAGATTTTCGACAGGGAATAATCCTACAGGAATAGCTCTTTCTAAAATCCGAAAAGAATTATATGTTACAAGTAGAAGGCAAAATCCGGCAGCATTTGGAGAGCCTATGGTGAGTGATCTTACTGTAGTTGATGATAATTCTCAAAAAATAAAAAGATATGTAGGTATAAAAAATGCCTATCTAATGGAAAATATTGCATTTACCCCTTCGGGAGATTTAGCTTTAACAACATTAACAAGACCCAAAAATTTAGTACCTGCTATTCAAGTTGAAAGAGGATGGATGATGAATGACGGCATTGGTATTATAAATCAAAAAGGAATAGTGTTTCAATTATTAATTGATGAGCCTAACTCATATTATTCTTCTTTATTTGATGTCGTAATTTCACCCAATGGTAAAAAAGCGTTTCTTTCAAGTTCTGCAGTAGATTATATTTCAGTTGTTGACCTTGATTCAATTAGAAATATACTAGCAAATACTTCACCAAAAATGCTCAAACGATTGGCTAATAATCTTGGTACTAGTAGCCGGTTTGTAACTAAAAGAATTAAAACAGGCGCCTCTCCTAAAGGTCTCGCACTTTCGCCAAATGGTAAGCTTCTTTATGTTGCAGAAATGCTAGATGATAAAATTGGAGTCATAAATACAAAAACTCTTAAAAAAATAAGTACAATTGACTTAGGGGGACCAAAGAAAATTACCATAGCCAGAAAAGGACGAAGACTTTTTAACAATGCAGGTCATACTTT
>CAZTTV010000105.1:0-1835 GCA_964616385.1 uncultured Candidatus Saccharibacteria bacterium
ACGGAAATTAATCCGATAGTAAATTCTCTTAATAAGCGGACTAATAGCGGACTAAAGACAGACAATATTTTATCAGACCATTGAGATCAGTTGTTGTAATTATATGATTTTGTAACTTATATGAAGAAAGTAAAACTTGTTGATAATTGACCTTATTTTTTCTTAAAGGGAAAGAATTCTCTGCTAAGTAAAGTGGGAATAAAACCTTGCTGCATATGCAATGTCTCTGTTATACTGTATACAATTTGGCGTATTTTATAGATATAATTTTCAACAAATTCATCAACAAGATTTTATTGGATAATTTATATTTTTTATGGAGCCGGCAGCTGGAATCGAACCAGTGACCTGCTGATTACGGATCGTTTACTTGCATATAAAAGGTGAATATAATTCAATATCATTATCTAATAATTGCTTATATACAACAACTTTCTTAAATTTGTGCAACATGTGAATTATTGAATTTTAATTGTTTTTTCATAAGATAGGGACTAATAGCGGACTAATGAGGTGAACAATATGGGATTCATAACTGTGAAAAAATATGCGGGTATTCAATATTATATAAGTAAGACAAGGAAAATTAACGGCGGGCAGGATAAATGTTATTATATGAAATATGATAATGCGTATGGCAGGACAGTACGAGAGAAAATAGGCTGGAAATCAGACGGTATTACTGCTACTTATGCTGCTCATATACGCTCTGAGCGCATTCGTCAGTCAAGATTGGGAGAAGAGATTATTACATTTCATGATCGCAAAAGACACACTGTATTGTTCAAGTCGTTTGCAGAGGAAAAATATCTGCCACATGTAAAAGATAATAAGAAAAATAAATCTTATATAGGAGAAAAACAGATTCTCAATAATTGGATATATCCTGCAATTGGTAATAAAACGTTGCAGGAAATTAGTTCTATGAATTTGGAATCGCTCAAAAAAACAATGAAAAGTAAAGGTAAGGCATCGCGAACCATAGAATATGTTCTTGCAGTTGTCAGACAGATATTTAATGCTGCCGTACAGTGGGACATTTTTAAAGGAGAAAACCCTGTTACAAAAATAAAGATACAAAAAGAAGACAACAGGCGGGTAAGGTTCCTGAGCAAAGAAGAAGCAGAGACACTTCTTCTTGAATGCAGAAAGAAGAGTCAAAAGACATGCGATGTAATCTTACTGGCTTTGAACTGCGGTTTACGGGCAGGCGAGATAGCCAATCTCAAATGGCAGGATATTGATATAGAAAATAAAACCATCGCCATAACAGATACCAAGAATCATATTAACCGTACAGCTTATATGACCGATAAAATTCTGGCAATATTCAACAATAAAAAACTTGAATTACCTAATAATTATATATTTACCGATTCCAACGGAAATCATGCCGTTGATATTGCAAGAACTATTGGTTTTAGAAATATTATCAAGCGTTTAGGGTTTAATGACGGCATAACCGATCGCAGAAACAAAGTCGTGTTTCACTCCCTTCGTCATACCTTTGCAAGCTGGCTTGCCATAAGCGGTGTGCCGATCTATACGATCAAAGAACTTATGGGACACAAGACACTTGCGATGACAGAAAGATATGCTCATTTAATGCCTAATACAAAAAGAGATGCTGTCAAAAAGATTGATGAAATGTTTTCTGATAGCTAATAAAAGCCTAAAGTAGCGGCAGATATAGAGCGCTTGAACCGATTTATCTACAAATCCGACACCGCCGGGACAAGTGTCAAAAAGTACCAGCGATGGCTGTTTAGTTGATGAATAATAGAGACATCCATCCAAGTCTCGCTCGTCAATATATAGACTTCTGTGTGCACCTT
>CAZTTV010000106.1:0-1816 GCA_964616385.1 uncultured Candidatus Saccharibacteria bacterium
ACTGAATTCTATGTGTTTTCTCCTTATCGTGGGATTTTTTCACTGCTTCCAATAGTTTTCCACCAAGGTGGAGAAGAAAGGGTAAGCTGTCCCCTGAATCTCCGCGGAATTTCCACGGAATTCGTTGTTGTTATGCTTTTGTTTTTATTTGAAATCTTTTGCTAGCATTGTAGATGCAGCAGATGCCGAAATATTTGCACCATTAAGGGCTCTTGCAACCTTTTCTCCTTTTTTGTGGTAATAAGGAAGAGCCTTGGCTGTTGGTTGCAGTTGGCGAGTTGCCAACCGAAGCCGAAGTGCAGTGCATGATACTGACATTTTAATATTTTCTTTATCATCTTTACGGAGAAGTGTACCAGCTTTACCGCTACAAACAAAAAAAGATCCCCCATTACGACATATTTCACTTGCCATATATAAACCAAAGCCTGAATTTTCCCATTGGTCATAAGGGTCTTTGTATTTTCCTTTATACATTTTCCCTGATATGCCAGGCAAAAGCGCATAAGAAAGTGCTGATTTGTCAGACATATCTTTTTCAAGATAGGGGTTTTTTGACAGACTTTTTTTAAGGCCAATTCCTGAATCCAATATAGCCAACTCAACATATTCTTTTCTTGGCCAGTATTGAGCTACAAAACCAACTTGTTTAGCTTTACTATGTTCAGCAACGTTTCTGATTATTTCACGTAATGTGAACTCTATGGTGTCAACTAGATCGCCCTTAGCCTCCCTTGTTAATACTTGTGCAAATTCTCTAGATTGATTTTCAATTATTTCCCCAATAGGTTTTTTTTGTTTTATAGCAGCATCTTTCCATTTTTTTATCCTGAAAATCTCTATTGGGATATAGTTGCAATTTCCTGTCGCTTCGCCAGGGAATTTCCCCGCATCAATTCCAAAGGATTTGAAAAACCCCATATGACCAGCATAATTAGATGCATTAGTATTGTCATAACTTGAAACACAAAAATTAGATTCCGGATACTTACTGGAAAATTTATTCAAGCAAAATGACAAGTATAGCAAAGAGAAAGGCTCTATCCAGATTAGATTTTTAAAATCAAAATTATATTCCTTTTTTTGGGGGAGTGAAAAGATATCATTAACAAATGAAATTGTTGATTTGAGATCTAGACTACGAGGAATTTGTATGTTCATGTGGTGTGATTTTTTTTAGGTATAACGACCTGAACAACTTGCCTGCCGTGGCTTTTACTACCAATGTGGAGCGAAGTTGAAGTGGTTGGTGAAACACCAAAAATACGCACGTACTCGCAGGTCAAGCTGATTTATTCGTTAGGCTATCTACTTGATTATAAATGATAAGTTATACCAAACCCATTGATGTATGTTCTTTAATTTCTCTTGCAATATCAGGTCTATTTATCTTTAAAATGTCGTCAAATATTTCTTGAATAAATGGTGCTACATAATATTGTGAGTCTTCAGGTGGTTGCATTCCCATATCAAGATAGTCTACGTAATCACTAGAACTCAAATAATGATCATTTAGGTAAAAAAGATAAGAAATGTGTAGAACGAATAAGTCTTTTATATCAATAGAAAACTGCTCTAACACTTCATCTCTGTTGGCTATACGAACGTCAGCTAAATTTAACATGATATTTTTGTAAAAATTATAGTGGGTATTATCATTACACCTGTCTCGTATTTTTTTGTATCTGTCATCTTTTGCGAGTAATTTATATATAGAATTCAGTTCATTGGACTTTACAATATAGTTATGCATTACTCTGTAATCAGGCAATTGATCTTCACCGTGCAACCAGTCATTTATTTTCTCGACAATAAA
>CAZTTV010000107.1:0-1762 GCA_964616385.1 uncultured Candidatus Saccharibacteria bacterium
TAATATGCGCTAAAGCGACAGCATCTTCTTTATTAAAACCAAAACTGGAATTTAATGCATTTTCCAAGCGATAAGTGCATAAATAATTTGCTCTCCCTTTTAATAGTGCAGATTTAAAAGGCACATTGATGGCTTTACGAACAATGGGCAAATCTTTATTGAACAATTGATCTTGAAGATTTTTTGTTCCTGTAGAGATAATAGTTTTTTTTCGGGAATAAATCGCGGGTGCCAAGTATGCGAAAGTTTTTCCTGTCCCTGTGCCCGCTTCAGCGATTAAATTTTCTTTAGCATCAATCGACTGTGCAATAGATGTCGCCATTTCAACCTGAGATGATCTTGGTAAATACCCAGGTATTATTTTTGATAATGAGCCATCTTTACTAAAGAAGGATTCTAGATCTGTCATTAAAACCTTATTTTCTTGGATATAAGCTGACGTAGCCTACCATGCAGTAACTTAACGTCAAGCAAAAACAGTTACGTTCAAACCAGCTAAAATCATAAATAGTGCAATACTGTGATTAAGTTAAGTTGAAAGAAAACAGTGAATATTTTATCAATATGCCCCAGAGTGAGGAGTAATTATTAATCATCACTATTTAACATCAAGATAACAGCATTATGTGTCGGCTAGTCAGCTAAATATTATCAGCTTTTAATCGGGCTTCTTTTGCACCGTAGTGATTGTTTTGCTGTCTTCTTGCCTCACTAATTAATAACCAACTCTGCTTTTTTAAGACTTTATCACCTGCAGAGAGTAATGCTGCTTTTTTGGCTAAATCTTCAGCCAGGCGTGGTTTGGATTGTTTGAGTCTTAGGGCTGCAAGTTTATAGGTTAATCTGGGATTTCTTGCATCGATTCTTAAAGCCCGTTCAATAGTTGCCACCGCAGACTCAAGATCTCCTGCTTTACTATTTCTATTGGCCTCAGTGACTAATGCTAAAACAGCGGGTGACATTGGTTTTACCATTGATGGAGTATTCGTACCCAAGCCTGAAGTAGCAGTATTAGATGGAATCCGCTTGTTTTTAGAGGTGGCTTTATATTTTTTTTGTCTACTTGTGGTATCTATAGACTGGTTTTCATAGGGATTAGAACCATAAATTGGTGCGGGGGCTTGATATCCAGTACAGCCATTTAAAAAAACAGCAAAAAATATTAATAAAAACAGATTTTTATTTCTTGTTAATTGTTTTGTTCCTTTAAAACTAGAAAAGCTCAATTTCATCCTCAATTTTTTCATCAACTTGGGCTGCCAAATGGACAGCTTCATCTATGCTTTTTCCTGCAAGTATTGCATCAAACATAACTTTTTCCGACTCCATGGTAAATCGACCACGCATGTCAGCTTGAAACTTCTTCCATTCCGAAGGATTATACAATCGTTCAGGCGTTTCAACTAATTCAGAAAGTCCTTTCAATCCTTCTACAACATGTGAAAGTGATTGCTGTAGGCGATCGTAAAACTGAAAAGCTACAATTGAAGTCTGAATTTTTTCAGCCATTTGAACACAATGAATGAGTGCGGCTTCTTTTTCATCACAAGAGTCTAACGAATTCAACAATTCATTTATTGAGTTCATGTGACTGACTAATGAGGTAAAAGATTCTGTTAAAGTATTTACAGAAGCATCACCATTTTTCATACTGGTTTCAACTTGTGTCACAGAAACTGTTAATAATTTTACAGTTTCCCTAATCTGACTCCAGTCAAGGTCGGGTTGTTTTGAATCTGATCGCGCCATAATCCTCTTTTCC
>CAZTTV010000108.1:0-1725 GCA_964616385.1 uncultured Candidatus Saccharibacteria bacterium
ATGAACTTAACCGCTTGGCAGAGATGTTACATGATATTGATGAGCAGAAAGAGATAAAACAACTATCAGTACAAGCAGGGAGACTGGCTAAAATTGCTGCTATATTTTTAACCCCGACTCTGATAGCTGCCTTATTGACGATGAAACCTATGCCTGAATTATTGAATTTCCCTCATTTAAAGTCTGGTTTTCCCTCTGTTTGGTTATTTTATTTGGCTAGCCTTTTAGTAATTATCATTATATCCGTACCCAGTTATTTTATAATTATGAGAGTTATATCGAATAAAAACAATCGCGATAACAAAACAAATAAAAAAACAAATAAGCCATGAGTAAATACCAACTAAAATTTGAGCTCAAGCAGCATACTCCTATCATTCATTTTCAGTGGGAACAAGCCGGAGCCACCCTACGTGCAACGGAGGTGAAACCTAAGCTGGATCAATTTATCATTGAAAAGCTTTTAAAAGAGCAGAACATTCGCTTCGACTTTTATGAAGAACTGGAAAACAAAAAGCAAAAATTCATTAATTCTCATGAAGCTTTTAAAAGAAAAGCTTTAAACCCGGAAAATGAAGTACAAAACAAATGGACTTCATGGATGGTTGGTAAAGGAAAAAATGAGCATGTAGCATTGGACTATAAAATGGTTGTTATAGCACTCTCAACACAAGAAGAATATGTCTTTTCAAGTTTACCGGCTTCGAGAAACAAAGACCCTGAAAGAATTGCAAATATTCGAAGAAATTTGTCGGCTGAATATATTAATAATACGCAACATTTTGCAGATAATGAATTCATAGATAAACCAGACCTGCATGGTTCTATTCGAAAAGGAATAATGAACGACACAATCAAAGTCCGAATTGTATGTCTTAATCAGAATTTAAAGAGTAAAATCGAATTATATTATAGGCCTTTTTTTGTCTCTACAAATTTTGGCACAAGACAATCAAAGGGATTTGGGTGTTTTCTACCTCTGAGAATTAAGGATTCCGAAATAATTGAATCACTAAAAAGCATCCCTTCCATAACTGGAATTTTTCAAAAGTTATCAAAAGCCAGTTTTGAGATAAAACTTCAGGAGATAAATAAACTATATTCTCTATTAAAAAGAGGTCAAACATTCGGAGGGTACCAAAAATCAAAATTATGGGAATATGCATGTATTAATCAACAAGTTAGATGGGAAAAGCGAAAAATAAAGAGGCATCTTATAAACTATGATCCTGATCTTTTTGCCCAGTTGAAATATGATCATAAAAGCACTACTCATAGAATTGATGATTGCAATGGAACATCGGATGATTATCAATATAAATATTTACGGGCATTGATGGGAATGGCAGAACAATACGAGTTTGCGCTTGACCTACCTGGAAATAAGAAAATTAAGGTCTCAATCAAAGACATGTTAAAGGGAAATCCAGCAACTAAAGTTTATGCAATAGATCGGTTCAAGTCTCCAATTCGGTTTATAATCACTGATTCATCAATATACTTGATTACACATGACATTCCGTATTTACTCCACCACTGGAAAGATGATCGTGGAAATTCATATTTAAGAACATATCAATTTACAATAGATAAAATGAAATCAAATAAATCGTTTGTATTAGAGGTACCGGATCATTTTGATTTGGTAGATTTTATTGAAAAGAAAGCCGGTTACGGAAAAAATCTTAAAATCTTATAGCCATGAACACTTACTTCGCACTAACC
>CAZTTV010000109.1:0-1664 GCA_964616385.1 uncultured Candidatus Saccharibacteria bacterium
AATACAACCTTATATCCCGATTTTAGTTATGTGTTTAGAAAAGCATCTAAATTTGATAAGAATGATCATTGGGTTGAATAATTGTAAAACCCTCTATTTCCATAGAATACAATATTAATTAATTTTTTTAATTAGATGAACCCCTTTTGATAAACGAACTTTGTAAAAACTACAATTGCGTTTGAATTTATTAAAATATTGGATTTTATTATAACCTCTGCTATGATTACTATTTTTTTATTCTTAGTTCTTCTATTTGATCACCATTTGACCACAAAATATAAATACTGTCTTTATCAACATTTAACTTTGCATCGGACATAAAAAGTTGGTATTCAACTCCGCCAAATAAACTATCAAATTCTTCTAAATATATAGTTTCTATCGGTTTTAAATCATTAGCACTGAATTTTGTTATAAAGGAATAGCTAAACTGTTTACCAAATGGAGATGAAGGAACTAAAAGTAATCTACGACCAAATGCATAAATGGTATCCTGATAGATGGTGTGAGCATGGAAGTAGGAAAGATTACCAGGAGGGTTATAAGAGTTTTTATCAATGAGATTTAAGTTAGAATCAAGTTTGAAAAGCTGTAGTTCAAATGTTTTTTCAGTCATCAATTGATAACTTACATATATTGCGCTGGAATCCTCACTTTTTCCAATCCACGGATTGTATATTTTTCGATTAGCGCTATTCCATTCATGATAGGCAGGAACATTGGCTACTCGATTTTCAAATAATTGGGTACTTTTTTCTACTTCTTTTTGATTAAGATTTATTTTGTTAACAAATATTGAACTCATCTTTTTATTATCAACTGTACTATTGACAGTGTAAAGCGTATGAGGATTTTCAAGAACCATAAAATCTATATTTGATTCTGGTTTCTTAAATTGCATAAAGAGTTCTAAAGTATCCGAAAGGATATAGTACAATGCTGCATGTTTTTGTTGATTTTTCCCGCTAATCAACACGCTATCATTTTTGGAAATCATGGAAGACAAAGTGCTGATCCTTAAAGAATCTTCGTCAATCAAATTGACTTTTTCTTTAGAAATAGACCAAAGTTTGTTGACACTCTTTTCATCCTTATAGTTTTGGATATTAGTGATAACGAAAAATCGATTATTGAAATGATATAAACTAATATCATTCCAATCCATATTCACATTCAAATGATTTATTTGTGATAGCGAATCTGACATAAGTCTAATATCTATTTGTCTTTTTTCATCATTCCAAAATCCAAAAAGATAGTTTGCACCGTCTGTGTGTGTATTTACTGGAAAAAGAAAATAGTTTTCTTGGTATTCATATTTAACCTTTCGAATAATCGGTACTTTTTCGAATGATAGTGGTTCTTCTTTTGCATTTCTATAAAAGAACTCATTGTTGATTATGCGATCTATTTCCAGATCAAAATAGAAGCTTGAGAAAATAAAACCTGTCAATACAATTATAATGACTGATTTTACTGGTCTTAACCATTTTATACCACCAAGTGACCATTGGGTGCGGATCATAAATAGACCAGGAACAATGATGAATAGAAAATAGATAAATCCCATAAAGAATGATTCGTTCCAGAGATCCATATAATTTTCAAGAGCAATGATAAGTGTGAGAGCAACTAAAAAATAAAGTAGAAGAGTTCCGCTC
>CAZTTV010000110.1:0-1662 GCA_964616385.1 uncultured Candidatus Saccharibacteria bacterium
TTATTTTTTCTGAAATTATTTTAAGATTTTCTTTAAATATTTCTCCATCAGGTTCAAGCAATGTCATACGAAAACCATACAAATCAGAATTAAATCCTGACAATGGAACTACACAAATACCAGTTGTTGCCATTAGATAATATACAAATCTTTTGTCTGGTGAAGCATCTATTACAACACCTTCAATATATTTCTTTATTTTTTCATCTTTTATATCTAAGCTCTGTAATCCATTCAATACATTATCATTAAATACAACTGATATATAAAATGCTCCATCAGGTTTTGGTGCGACAATTCCACATACATTTCTAAACACACTATACGCTTCATCTGCTCTTTTGCTATATATTTCTGACCTTTCTTTTAAGTAAGATTTATATCTCTCATCAGACATTATTTTAGGAAGAACTTTTTGTGGTAATGTTGTAGAACATACCTCTAACTGCTTAGCATCAACAAGAGTCTTTACGTATCGTGCAAAAACAGAATCCTTGTCTTTATTATAAACTTCAATCCACCCACATCTAGAACCTGGCCAAGGAATTTCTTTTGAAAGGCCTCTCATTACAATAGCTGGAACATCACTACCTATGACCTCATAAAGAGGAGTCATTTTTTCTCCACCATAATGTATGTTTGCATATACTTCATCGGATATAATAAATAAATCAAAATCTCTTGCAATACGTACTATTTCCTCAAGTATAATTTTTGGATAAACCATTCCAGTAGGATTGTCTGGATTTATAATCAAAATACCAGCAATCGAAGGATTGTATTTAATTTTGTTTCGTAAATCCTGAACATCAGGCAACCAATTGCGATGTGGATTTAGATTATAAGTTATATGACGCTCCCCAGAATGAGCCCCTTCTGCAGATGAATGAGTTGGGTAAGCTGGATTAGGACCTATCACTCTAGATCCCCTATTTAAATATGTATAAATTATTGAAATTGCATCCCCCAATCCATTAAAAAATAAAATATCTTCAGGATTAAGTTCTACTCCTGATTCAACTTTCCTTAAATTAGAAATAAATTGTCTTGTTTCTAATAATCCTTTTGTTGGCGAATAGCCAAAACTACTATCATCTTCCATAATAGTATTTTTAACTATTTCTTTAATCCAATCTGGTAATTTTTCTCCCTTAGCGATTGGATCACCAATATTTTCCCACTTTATAGGAATACCCATTTTTTCAATCTCACATCCAACTTCAACTATTTCTCTAATTTCATATGTAAGCTCATCAGCACCTATATGAACAATGTTATTTCGCATTTTTATAGCATACTATCAGTACCATAAAAAATCAAAATATATAAGACGACGTACACACTAAAAATTATTTATTATTATCTTTGCCCTTTTAATTCCCATTTGATACTATTTAGAAATGGAATCATTTTTTACACAAAATATTTGGGTTCTCGTAGCTCTAATGCTTTGGGTTTTGCCATGGAAAGGTTGCGCCCTGTGGAAAGCAGCGCAACTATCCCATAAATGGTGGTTTATTGCACTTCTTGTTATAAATACACTTGCAATATTAGATATTATCTATATATTCTTTATAGTACCAATGTACAAAGACAAATAAAATTTGGAGAGGTGGCCGAGTGGTTGAAGGCACTGGTCTTGAAAACCAGAGTGCGGGAAAC
>CAZTTV010000111.1:0-1651 GCA_964616385.1 uncultured Candidatus Saccharibacteria bacterium
GGAAGCTCATGGGTAAGCAGGAAATATTTTGACTTGCTCCTTGTGAAACAGGGGAATGAGCTTTTATGTTTATATGTCTTTTGTAAATACATCATAAAATAATACAAAATAGTTAGTCAGATTAGTTGCTTCTAATGCTCTTTTGATAACTCATTGCTATTCTAGTTCTGATTTCAAATATTTAAAATAAAGTTGCATAGTGAAGCGACACAGTCTTATTTTTTCCGTGTGCAATTGATTGTTAAATACTTATTCTTAAATCCTTTGGTACTTGATACATTACTGATTGCCTAATTGATTTTTTGTAACCTTTAGTTTTCAATGAATTTCGGTATGAATCAAAAATATATTTATTAATTCTTGGATCAAAAACTATTTCATCGTATAGATTATATGGATCAATTTGAAACTGGTGGATGCGATCACTTTTGTCAGTATATAAAAGTCTGACTTCTTTTTCATGTTTGAATTCGATCCGTTTATATATTAGTGACTCAGCAATTCCTGCACCGGATGTATGCAGCAAGTTTATATTCTTTAATTTTGATACAAGGTCTTTTTGGGATAGGTATTCAACCTCCCCAATAAAACAGTGAACTTTGGCAAACTCTCCACTCTGAGACTGAAGGGCAGTCAATAACTTTCGTATTGTTGTCTTTACTTTTACACCTTGATTATCTGGAGAGTATATACGCCACATAGCATCAGTTTCTTTGTGTAACGTCCAACATTGACCATACACCGAATCTCTCAGCGAAGAAAAATCAAGGACCTCTCCATCTGATGTTTTCACAGTTACTTTTGATAATAGGTTTTCGAAAGGGTCATCCCATTCTTCAGGTTTCACTAGGGTGAGCTGCTGAATATCAAAGGCCTCAAGAAGGCGATCAATTGGCATAATTCTGTATATATTCTTATCTAAATTTTCTTCCTTGATATTTAGTGTGTCTTGATATGCCATCTGATCTTTTTTAGCATTTAATAAGTGGTTGTCTTGGACTGGATAACATTCAAAATTGCATGTTCTCCAATTCTTTTTTTTATTTTTCTTAAGGTTTTTCTAGTACGGGTTTCTGTGACACCCGTACTTTGGTGTGGACTTCCGCATTTAAGCCCATTCTTTTTTCGCTTTATCTGCAAATTTAGATTTTACTATACTTAACAATCCAATCTTTGCCGTACCTACCGTATAAGTTTTGATCAACTCTTTATCTTCTCTTGATAGGTTAGATAAATGATTTTTAAAATCGTTTAAGCTCAATCGCTTGTTATTTTTTCTCAAAATTTTATAGTGAACTTTCTCTACGGCTGTTTCTATTTTTCCACCACATTTTTTACAAACCATATGATCTTCATCTATGTCAGAAGACCACCAAATTGATTTGCACTTTCCAATACAGGCATAGGTTGGTTTTTCATTTGCATCACTGAATGAAATATGAAAAGGCGAATCAATTATTATCATTTTATTTTTTTTATTATTCGTTGAACACATTTGGTAGAAAATCTGCTGTTTTTCCTTTCATTCATAGAAATGAGCTTTTATTTCCATCTTGTAACAGCCTAACAGCCCCTGGAACTCAATACCATACATTATCATGGCTATGAACTAACCACAGGTTGTGGTTGAAAATAGGTTCATAATTACCAA
>CAZTTV010000112.1:0-1630 GCA_964616385.1 uncultured Candidatus Saccharibacteria bacterium
CCTCCTTTTGATAACACTTCTCACAATAGACTATCTCTGGTCTATCTGGGGAATATGGAGTTCTGATTTCTATATTACATTTATCACAATTTCTATTATAGAGCTCTATTGGATTTAATCTCGCAAACCTTTTCTTTTCTCTACATTTTGGACATTCATGTGGAATAGGTAAATCCATTTTTGTTAAAAGATTAAATTCACCTTTTACTATTTTATAAGCACCAGAACATTTTGAACATTCTATTGTTTCTCCTAAAATTGATTCGTTTGTTTCCTTTATAGTGTCTGGTAAATTTATAGCTTTCAAAGTAATAGAATATTCGGGTTTTGTTATTTTTTCCCAAACATACCCCTCAGAAATTACTTGTTCCTTTTTCTTTGAAAAAAATTTAACAGCATTTGATTCATTATAAGAAAAATTACTAAACTCAGGCGGAAAGAATTCTCCATAGCGATATTTAATTCCTCTTTTATCTATATAAGGATTTATTTTCATATCTTCTATAATTTTATTTTTCAATTTTTCATATTCTTCTTTTGAATATTCTTTATTTAAAATACAGTGTTGTTTTCTTTTTAGATTTACACAACCAAAATTATTCTTTGATGAAGTGTTCCAGATGCAATATTGTAAATTTAGAACGCTTGGCCAACATTCATCTGAAAAATAAATAGAGCTAGAATCTTCACCAACAGTTTGACATTCATAAATTTGATTTGCGTTATTCCCCCAACCTGAGTAATCTCTACAATCTTTAGTGGTCTTAACTGTGATAAACTGACACCATTTACAATCTTCTGCTCCGTAAGAAATATACATTTCTTTTGAATTTTTAGATTCATAAATGTAATCGCCAGAAACATTTAGATTTAAGGAATTACCATGAAAACTCTTATATGGTTTCGTAAGCCAAAATTCATCTACTTTCTTTTGAAATTTATTTAAACTTTTCCAGGACTGAAAATTAAACTCTTTTAATTTTTTATTATATTCTTTTTTCGAATATTTGATATTAAAAATATGATTTGAAGCTCCATGAAGATTTACACAACCAATACAATTAGTACAGTTATAACAATTGCGAGAAAACCATACATCCACGCAATTATTACTTTCTTCCGAAAAAAATGTTTTATAACATTTTTCAACTCCTACAGACTCATAACATAATTCTGAAAAATAACCCCGCAGGCAATCTATACTAAACTTAAGATTATTTAACAAAGAAGAATAATATACATTATCACAATAATCTGCCCAAAAAACCATAAAGCAATCTTTAGACCAGGCAAGAGCGTTAGCATAATTACAATTTTTATTACTTGTATATAAACTTGTTAGAGCAGAATATGGAGTTTTATTCATAAGTTCTTTAATTTGTTCTAAAAAAGGGCGAGATGGATCATAATCTAAAGCAAATTCTGTTCCACCCCAATCATCTTTCCACCAACACGACTGACAATATACTTTTAGTTTTTGTTCTGGTCCAAAAATAGAAAGAGTTTTTTCTCCACATTTATCACAATTACGCCAATATAGATTCCAGGTATTTTGAAAAGAGAATCTTCTTATTACTCGACACTCTGGGCAGAAAGTTGGAGGTGGAACTTTTATTTTTTCATAAAAATT
>CAZTTV010000113.1:0-1625 GCA_964616385.1 uncultured Candidatus Saccharibacteria bacterium
ATCCACGGAAGCACCATTTGCTATATTATCTGCAACAGCAAGTATCGAATCCGTATGATTGTATGTAAATATTACTTTTCTAAAAAACTTATTATAATTTATCCCTTTCTGCCTAAAAAAATCGATCGGAAACATATACCCAGTATTAGAAAGCGGGTCTGTAAAAGCAAAAATATGTCCTTTAAGATCTTTTAAAGACTTTATATGAGAAGGTTTGTGAACAATAATATAAGCATTATATGTAATTCTGCCATTAATTTCAGGAACCGCAACAACTGTCACCTTATGCCGCAAGTGGCCATAAATATAGGCACCTGTGCAAATAAAGGCCAAGTCTACGTTCTTTTTAATCAACAAATAATTGGCCTCTTGGTATGTACGTCTTTGTAGCAATATCACATGTCGATCAAGTGCATTTTGAAGATATTTAACCAGAGGTCTGTATGATTCAATGTTATCAACAGGTGACATAATAGCGGCTACTACCAATTTAAATGATTTTATATTAGAGAATCTATATTGAGGCAACGTTGAAAGTTTCTGTAAGTTAACAATATTTTTAGAGCTATTATTCTGTTTTCTGCAACCCATTAATAAAAAGACTGAAACAACAATTAAAACAATGAATGCTATTTTTATTAAACTTTTGTATATAAATAAATATCTTATTTCGTGTAACGATTTAACATAGTTCATTATACAATTCCAACACTCAACATACGCTTTTAAAATGTTTTGAAAAAGAACGATCTTCGCTCATATAATTATATAAAAACTTCATGCATTTTTATATTTCTATTGTCCCCATCCAGAATCTTAGCATGACCAACAAACCACAGAAGGGCTGAATTGCAGAAAATTATATCAAATCCTTCTTGATAATCAAGCTGCTTGGCTAAACAAATACGAAGGGAAATATCCTGCTTTGAAAATTTTTCTTGCACTTTTCCAATCATTTCATTGGATGAATCAGCTCCCACAATCTTCTCGCTTGTTTTATTACTGATTAATCTTGATATGTGACCTGTACCACAGTCCAAATCCAGAACATCGTCTTTTGGCTGTATTTCAAGTCGTTCAGAAAAAATTTCACTTGCTGATTTCTGAACTACTGAATCGTTTTCGTGTTTTTTTGACATTTCACTAAAATTTGCCATCACTCCTTCCTAATTACTGTCCAGAATAACAATACCGTAATTGTTCTTTTACAGTAAGTCAAGAAAATTTTCAGTTTTTTCTTGGCAATCTATTTTGTTATATTTATGGTAACCAAATAGTTCTTATCAAAATAGAGAAACAGGTTGGTTTGAGAGAAAAACTAGAAACAGTATAATAAACTATGTTAACCATCAAGATACAATGCGTATTTACAAAAAATTGCGCTAAAAAATATCCGCCCGATTGAAAATCTCGAACAAGATATGCCGTTTTACGATAATGGGAATCCTAAGCCTGCTATTGCTGCGGGAGGTAATGGTGCAGGAAAGACAATAATCCTGGAGCATATCATAATTCTATTATAAGCGCAAAGTAAATCGTCTATACGTATTCTGACCCCAAACCTTAAGACATGGACTTGCAAGCTTTTTGTCTACAAACAGTTAAGCACATTTTTTTAATCCCGC
>CAZTTV010000114.1:0-1585 GCA_964616385.1 uncultured Candidatus Saccharibacteria bacterium
CCCAACTCACAAGAGTTGGGGCTTTTTTTATGGAAGAATTTACTAAATATTTATATAGAAAAATACCTGTAAAACTCTCTTGATTTTGATTTAAAAATTTCACTTAGAAATGAAAAATAAACGTAAAAAGAAATTCCTGCCAAGAAAAAGGTTAGATAAATGAAAAAGATAGAGGACATAACCTTACTTACGACTCTAAAATTATAAAATCACGTTTATTACTTTTCTAATTTAACGTGAGTTCGGGATAAGAAATTAACATATAAATAGTTAAAACCCATAGAGTTAAACCAAGCATAAAAGAGGAGTTATTTGTATCTTTAGATTTACCACAAATCATTGATAACCAAATAACTAAACCCTCTTTTTATGCAAGATAAAGTTACAGAAATATTCGTAAAAGTTGATGATTTTTGTATTGAATGTGAATCAGAAATACGATTCCATTTACTGGAAACCAATACTCACAAAATTAGAGATAGAAAAACAGGCCTGTGTGAATCAGAAATAATCTCCATACTCATTCTTTTCCACTCAGGTAGTTTTAGAAATTTCAAGCATTATTACCTACGATATGTGTGCAAACATTTAAAGAGTGAATTCCCTGGTGTGGTTTCCTACAATCGGTTTATTGAACTACAAACTCGATGTGCTATCCCCTTTATGCTATTTGTTAAAATGCGTTGTTTGGGTAGTTGCACAGGGATTAACTACATTGATTCAACACCACTTAGAGTTTGTCACAATAGAAGGATTCACCAGCACAAAGTTTTTAGTGGAGTAGCACAAAGAGGACATTGTTCTATGGGCTGGTTCTTTGGGTTTAAGCTCCATCTAATCATTAACGATAAAGGAGAGTTAATGGCATTTTACCTAACCAAAGCAAATGTGGATGATAGAGATATAAAGGTACTTTCAGATATGACCAACAACATCTTTGGTAAACTATTTGGAGACAAAGGATACATCTCTAAAGCCTTATCCGAACTACTTTTTCAGGATGGAGTTCAATTGATAACCAAAGTGAGAAAGAACATGAAAAAGAAACCACTTTCAGATCAAGAGAAAATCTTACTTCGAAAAAGAGCATTAATAGAAACGGTAAACGATGAGTTAAAAAACATCTGCCAAGTTGAGCATACTAGACATAGATCAGTCAGTGGATTTTTGCTGAATATTTTAGGTGCATTGGCCGCATACTCTTTCTTCCCAAAGAAACCTTCAATTAATGTTGACTTTGAAAATGAACATAATAAACAACTATCTTTAATCGCTGCTTAAACCGAACTCACGTTAAATTTAGGTTTTTTTGTGGTTCTGTGTTTTGAATGAGGAGGCGATGTTTAATTTTCTTATCATCACAAGATGAAGTTAGCATTTATCACCGTTACTCTTTTGGCTTTTACAGTTATCTTATCTTGTGGGAAGGATCATATAACTCAACCACCAAATCAAAATACATGTAAGAGCAATCATTACCAAGATATGCAGAACTGGCAATTGGAAATGGGTACTATCAGAGGACACCAAACCGATCATGAAAGTGATACAACACATTCAATTGACCTCAATCAAGATGGAGTAT
>CAZTTV010000115.1:0-1532 GCA_964616385.1 uncultured Candidatus Saccharibacteria bacterium
AATTAACACCTGAAATGCACCAAAGCAAAACTCGTGGTATAAATAGTTTGTAATCAACTAATTAAATACCACGAGTATGCATAAACATCTTAAACGAGATGATCGTGTTTGTATAGCTTTGATGTTAAAACAAGGATGCACCTATGCATGGAAAAATAGCTATAAAGGCTGTGTGTTCTTTATTTATAATTCCAATACTTTTCATTATATTAATGTTTATGGGATATAGTTCTGAAGATGCTCTTTTTGTTTTTGTGAGTTCTACGCTCAATCCAGTGCTTGGAGTTTGTGTTATTATTATTGTTGTTTGGGCAGGCATAAAAGAACACAAGACTATTAATATGCGTTATAAGAAAGATGGGAAAGAGTAGTTAGATGATGACTACAGCTTCTCTAATAGAGTTAAGTATAGATTTTATAAATAAATCAATAAACCCACCAACAGAAAAACCTGTTTCGGTGGGTTTTTCTTTTATCCAAAATTAAATTCTATCATTTCTTTTTCAATATTTCTCTAATCTAAAGTTCGGAGCCGCGATTTTAAGTCCTGTTTTTCAGAATTTTTTTTGACTCTAGAATAGAAAATTAGAATTTATGGTACAATATTAGACATGGAAACAACAATAACAACATGGGAAGAGCATGGAAAAACTTTTGAAAAAGTAGCTTCAGGAGTTCGTGAATATATAAAGGAAGAGCAATTGAAAATCGATGCTATTGTTCCAATTTATCGTGGGGCTGGATTTCTCGCTACATACCTAGCATACCAACTATCAGTACTTCGTATTCTACCAGTACAATATAAATATTTTTTTCCAAAGAAAGGAATAGCTGAATTACATGAGCTATTATTTACACCAAGCAAAGAGATTTTGGGCGATTCACCCACTTTAGTGCTAGTAGAGGGAGATTATTGTTATGGAAATACTTCTATACAAGCATGTAAAGATTTAAAAGAAAAGTTTCCTAAATGTAAAATAATTTTTGCAACAGACCTTGCTGATTATACATACAAAAATGCCGTGAAAGAATATGTCGAAACAATGGTTGTTGGACGCTATACAAATCATTGTGAAGAATTAAGCGAAGAAGAATGTAAAAAACTTAATATACAACCAATTTCACATGCGATATGGGAACAAGAAGACGAAGAAGAAGCAATTCCAAAATGTGAACAATATAAATATACTGACTTACAAGAAGTACAGAAAAATTCAAAGAAAAAATTCGAAATGGAATTCTAATTAACAAAACAGACTCTGGTCCACGAAAAAATTGCGTTTTATACTCACGTAGTAACGTGAATAAAATGGGAGCATCGTCCACTAGATGGAGCTGTGAAATGTAGAAAAAAGGTGTCAGGTACCTTTTATTATAATACCATACGTAGAAAAAAGGTGTCAGGTACCTTTTATTATAATACCATACGAGTATGGGAAGAATACCAAGAGTAGATGTAGGAAATATAATATATCATGTTATAAATCGAGCTAATGCTCGATTGCCTTTATTTGAAAATGATGATGACTACG